>JAIXRT010000239.1 GCA_027485075.1 Cytophagaceae bacterium | reverse complement strand
TTCGGCATTCTCAACTAAATCTTCATCTTCTAAGATATCAATCGCGACATTCGCTACCGCACAAGCTAATGGATTTCCCCCGAAAGTTGACCCATGTTCGCCTGGTTTAATGGTCAACATAATTTCATTGCTGCACAAAACAGCTGATACGGGCATGAACCCGCCTGATAAAGCTTTGCCAAGCAATAAAATATCGGGATGCACGAATTCATGGTGACAAGCTAACCAGGCACCAGTCCGTCCGAGGCCCGTTTGGATTTCATCAGCGATAAATAAAACCCGATGTTTTTTACAAAGTTCAGATGCTTTTTTCAGGTAGCCAGCGTCCGGTAAAACGACGCCTGCTTCGCCTTGTATGGGTTCGACCATGAAAGCTGCCACGTTTGAATCTTGCAGTTTTTCTTCCAAGCCCACTAAATCATTGTAAGGTACTTTGATAAATCCGGGTGTAAACGGGCCAAAATTCGTGTAGCTGCTCGGGTCAGTTGACGAGGAAATGGCCGATATCGTTCTACCCCAAAAATTACCTTCTGCTACGATGATTTGGGCTTGATTACTAGGAATACCTTTCACCTCATAGGCCCATTTACGCGCTAATTTGATGGCGGATTCACCGGCTTCGACGCCGGTATTCATCATCAATACTTTCTCATAGCCGAATTTCTCTGCGAGCTTTTTTTCCGTGAATCCTAATTGGTCATTGTGAAATGCGCGTGAACTTAAGGTGAGTTTTTGTGCCTGATCCGTAATTGCCTGAATTAAGCGCGGGTGGCAATGACCTTGATTAACCGCGCTATAGGCAGATAAAAAGTCAAGGTATTTTTTACCTGCTACGTCCCAAACATGTACCCCTAGTCCTTTCGCCAAAACGACAGGGATGGGATGGTAATTATGGGCACCGTATTCTGATTCTAGGCTAATGTAATCGTTTGATGTCATTTGTTGATGATGTACGCGGTAAGATAAATACGCGATACCTCGCGTTTGTTTTTTATTTGTAGAGACGCGATACTTCGCGTCTAGTATTTTAAGACGCGAGGTATCGCGTCTCTACAAGATTAAAGTCGCTCGTAAATCCCCGCAACACCTTGGCCACCACCTACACAAGCAGTCACCATGCCGTATTTTTGGTTGCGGCGTTTCATTTCGTCGAACAATTGAATGGACAATTTAGCGCCCGAACATCCCAGTGGATGTCCCAGTGCAATCGCTCCGCCGTTCACATTGACAATGCTTGGGTCAATGCTAAGGGCTTTCATAACAGCCAACGACTGCGCTGCGAATGCCTCGTTCAATTCAATTTGTTGGATGTCTTTCAATTGTAATCCCGCTTTTTTCAAAGCCAATGGAATCGCTTCCACTGGACCGATACCCATTAAACTTGGCTCCACACCGGCAGTCGCATACGTTACCATGCGCGCGATAGGTTCCAATTTATGTTGCTTGACAAAAGCTTCAGATACGACCAACACGAACGCAGCTCCATCCGAAGTTTGTGAGGCATTTCCTGCTGTCACCGTTCCGCCCATGGCGAATACGGGTTTCAATTTTCCTAATGCCTCAATCGTCGTGTCGGCACGTGGACCTTCGTCTTTTGAGACTGTCCAAGTACGGGTCTGCTTCTTACCCGATGCTGCATCAAAATAATTTTCAGATACATTAATGGGTACAATTGAAGAATCAAAGTAACCAGCAGCTTGAGCTGCTAATGCTTTTTGGTGTGATGCCAACGCAAATGCGTCTTGCTCTTCACGGGTAATCTCATATTTCTTCGCAACCTCTTCAGCCGTTAAGCCCATGCCGATGTAGTAATCGGGATGCTCAGATGCGATGTTGTAATTCAATACCGTTTTATGTCCCATCATCGGTAACATACTCATGGATTCAGTTCCACCAGCAATGACGCAATCTGCGATGCCAGCAGCAACTTTGGAAGAAGCTAACGCGATGGCTTCCAATCCTGATCCGCAATAGCGGTTGATGATGAATCCAGGTACGCTCTTTGGCAGTGATAAAAGAGAAATGTAGCGTGCCATCTGCATACCTTGCTCCGCTTCCGGAATCGCGTTACCCACGATTAAATCTTCGACCAGAGCGGGGTCCACCGAAGGAACTTGCGCCATTAAATGTTTGATCACCTCTGCCGCCAAATCATCTGGTCGCATGGTTCTAAATCCACCTTTGTTTGCTTTTGCCACCGCCGTGCGGTAACCTGCTATGATATATGCGTTCATGATTAATTTCTTAAAGGTTTACCTCCATTTAATATGCTACTGATTCGTTCTAATGTTTTGCGTTCGCCAGAAAGCGATAAGAATGCCTCGCGCTCTAGGTCGATTAAGTAATCTTCAGTCACCATTTGTGGCGTATCTAAATCACCCCCACAAATCGCATAAGCTAGTTTATTGGCAATTAAGGCGTCGTGTTCGGAGATGTATTTACCCATCAACATGCCTTGAATTCCCGCTTTAAATAAAGCCAAACCTTGCTTTCCTTCCACCCACACATCACTTCGTGGTTGCTGTTGTACATAACCTGCTTCTGCTAAAGCAATCGCCTCTTTTTTCGCCTCCGAAATCAGTTGGCTTCTATTCAATACAATGCGATCTTCCTTACGTAAGTAGTTCATTTCCAGTGCTTCATACGCCGATGTACTCACGCGTGCCGTGGCAATATTCATGAAAGCTTCTTGTAAACGGTTCAGTTCCACATCGCCTTTCCGACGGGCATCGCCCATACGTAAAGCCATTTCTTTCGTTCCACCACCGGCTGGAATTAAGCCTACGCCCACTTCCACCAATCCCATGTACAATTCAGCATGCGCTACGATTTTGTCGGCATGCAAGTTGATTTCGGTTCCTCCGCCGAGTGCCAAAGTATGCGGAGCTACCACCACTGGAATGGATGAGTAACGCACGCGCATCATGGTTTTCTGGAAGATGGCAATCATTTGATTTACTTCATCAAACTCTTGCTGGGCCGCATACATAAACAACATGCCCAAATTTGCACCTGCCGAGAATGCCTCAACACCCTCGTTTCCAATTACTAAACCACGGTAATCTTTCTCTGCTAAGTCTAATGCTTTTTGGATACCTTCCAAAACCCCTTGGCCCATCGTATTCATCTTCGAATGGAATTCCAAGTTGATGATACCATCGCCAATATCAATGATGCTCGCATCGTCGTTTTTGAAGATGGTTTTGGTTGGTTTTAATATTTGTAGATTGATCTGCTTGTTGGAACCCGGAATGGTCAGGTATTTTTTAGTATGAATGTCATAGTATTGACGCTCACCATTATCTGCTCGGTAAAAGCTGGTATGTCCCGCCTTCACCATCTCAGTCACCCAAGCCGCTGGTTGGATTCCTTCCGCAGCCATCAAATCGATTCCGGCTTGTACACCGATCGCATCCCATGTTTCGAAGATGCCCATTTCCCAACCGAAGCCTGCGCAAATCGCTTGGTCAATTTTAACAAAATCATCCGCGATTTCAGGTACGCGCATCGAGGCGTAGCGGAAACCATCTAAGAATGTTTTGCGGTAAAATTCTCCCGCTAAATCTTTTCCTGCTAATAAATAGGCAAAGCGATCGGCTAATTTATCGATGGCCTTGGTGCGCTCTAAAGTTTCAAACGAAACCTTTTGTGACGGACGGTATTCAAATGTTTGTAAGTCCAAACTTAGGATGACGGTTTTGCCGCCTTCTTTGGTCTTCTTATAAAATCCTTGGCCGGTTTTATCGCCGAGCCATTTATTTTCCATTAGCTTTTGAAGCATGTTGGGTAATTCGAAAATCGACTTACTCTCATCATTTGTCAATGCTTGCTTCAAGTTGTTTGCCACGTGAACCGTGGTGTCTAAACCTACGACATCCGATAAACGGAAGGTCCCTGATTTCGGTCGGCCGACTACTTTCGATGTCAGTTTATCTACCTGTTCCACCGTCAAGCCTAATTCCTCCACCACTTTCATGGTCTGCATCATCGAATAAACTCCAATGCGGTTGGCGATAAAGGCCGGGGTGTCTTTACACAATACGGTTGTTTTGCCCAATTGGGTTTCGCCGAATTGCATGAGGAAATCGATGATTTTGGGATCCGTTTTGGGGGTTGGGATGATCTCCAACAACCGTAAATAACGTGGCGGATTGAAAAAGTGTGTACCACAAAAGTGGTTTTGGAAATCGTCTGAACGCCCCTCAGCCATCAGGTGAATGGGGATACCGGACGTATTCGAGGTAATTAGCGTTCCTGGTTTACGGAATTGCTCGACGCGATCATAAAGCGATTTTTTGATCGCCAAATTTTCCACAACGACCTCCATAATCCAGTCGGCCTGCGCAATCTCCGATAAGTTATCATCGAAGTTGCCTAGTTTAATGTTTTTGGCAAAGCCGCTGCTGTAAAGCGATGCGGGCTTTGCCTGTATAGTTTGTTGAAATGCCGTATTGACGATCCGATTTTTCACGGATGGGTGCTCCAGGCTAAGGCCTTTTGCTTGTTCCTCTGGGTTCAGTTCTTTGGGAGCGATGTCCAAAAGCAATACTTGAACGCCAATGTTTGCGAAATGACAGGCAATGCGAGAGCCCATGATTCCTGAGCCAAGGATGGCTACGCGTTTAATGGAACGATTCATGTTAACAAGTTTGAGATTGATTTTTATTAGGGTTGTTGGGTACAGAGACCGCACCAACTTCTAACGCAGTAAATATAAAGAAAAAACAAAATGTTATGCAAGCATACTAATTAAATTATCAGTAAAAATCCCTCTGAATTGCTCCAGAGGGATTAAATTTTACACTAACTTAATTTGATTCTGCGTAACTCGAAACCGGTTCACATGCGCAAACTAAGTTTCGGTCGCCATATGCTGAGTCAATCCGTGAAACCGTTGGCCAAAATTTATTCGCTCTCACATACGGAAGTGGGAATACAGCCTCTTCGCGTGTGTACACCTTATCCCATTCAGCAGCCAAAACACGTGTTTGTGTATGCGGCGCGTTTTTGAGTAAGTTGTTTGTCTTCTCGACCCGACCTTCTTCGATCGCACGAATTTCAGCACGGATACTTAATAATGCGTCGCAAAAGCGATCTAATTCTTCCTTGCTTTCTGATTCCGTTGGCTCAATCATCAACGTACCAGCTACCGGGAAGGATAGGGTAGGTGCATGGAAACCGTAATCCATTAAGCGTTTCGCGATGTCCTCTGCTTCAACGGCAGCGGAGATTTTGAAAGGCCGACAATCCACAATCATTTCGTGGGCACAATGTCCTTGCGAACCTGTGTACAAGATTGGGAATTCTTTTTCCAAACGCGCTTTGATGTAATTAGCATTTAAAATAGCCGTCATTGTGGCAGTTGTTAATCCTTCGCCGCCCATCATCGCGATGTACGCGTATGAGATGGCTAAGATAGAGGCTGAGCCAACCGGTGCTGCAGAAACCGCGCCATGTGCAGGTGCATCTACTGAATCTGTAATCACGTGACCTGGTAAGAATGGAACCAATTGTGGTGCAACGCCGATAGGTCCCATGCCTGGACCACCACCTCCGTGTGGAATACAGAAGGTTTTATGCAGGTTCAAGTGACATACGTCAGCGCCAATGCGTGCCGGTGATGTTAATCCCACCTGCGCGTTCATGTTTGCTCCATCCATATATACTTGTCCACCGAACTCGTGAATCATTTGGCAAATATCAATGACACTTTCTTCGAATACGCCGTGCGTACTTGGATAGGTAATCATCAAGCATGCCAAATTATCTTTATGCTCCTCGGCTTTGGCGCGCAATTCAGCTACGTCAATATTTCCATTGGCATCGCACGGAGTCACGATCACTTTCATACCAGCCATTACAGCCGAAGCAGGATTTGTTCCGTGTGCAGAAGAAGGAATAAGGGCAATGTTACGGTGCGAATCTCCACGCGAAGCATGGTACGCACGAATCACCATCAAACCTGCATATTCGCCCTGTGCACCTGAATTAGGTTGCATAGACATCGCTGCAAATCCAGTGATTTCACATAACCACTTACTTAATTCCGTAATCATTTGCTGGTAACCACGCGTCTGGAATGCCGGCGCAAATGGGTGCATTTTGCCCAATTCTGGCCAGGTTACCGGAATCATTTCGGTCGTTGCATTTAATTTCATCGTACATGATCCCAATGATATCATGGAATGAACCATCGATAAATCTTTGGATTCAAGCGATTTTAAATAACGCAACATGCCGTGTTCCGAATGATAACGATTGAAGACTTCATGGGTCATGAAGTCCGATGCACGCGTTAGGGATGCTGGGATGTTCCAAGCTACGGTCAACTCATCTCCGAGGATTCGTTGGCCTTGTGCCCGTTGGAAAAATGCCAAAATCTCAATCACATCATCTTCAGATGTAGTTTCATCCAGTGCGATGCTCAACTTTCCCGCATCGTTTTTGTAGTATCTAAAATTGCGCTCAGATTCTTCCGCGTATTCGCGAATTTCTTCTGTTTGCTCGCCTGTAAAAACAGTTAGCGTGTCAAAGTGCTGCGTGTTTTCTAAGGTGTATCCTAGTTTTTTCAAACCAGCGGCAAGCAATTCTGTTAGACCATAAACACGAGAAGCGATTTTCTTCAATCCATCTGGTCCGTGGTAAATCGAATAAGCGGCTGCCATAATGGACAACAATACTTGTGCGGTACAGATATTGGACGTTGCTTTTTCTCTTCTAATATGTTGCTCGCGTGTTTGCAAAGCCATACGAAGTGCACGATTTCCTTCGGTGTCTACGGAAACCCCGATGATACGTCCTGGAATGCTACGCTTGTATTTTTCTTTCGTTGCAAAGAAGGCAGCATGTGGGCCACCGAATCCCATCGGTACACCAAAACGCTGTGAACTTCCTACGACAACATCCGCTCCCCATTCACCTGGAGGCGTTAATAATGTCAAAGCGAGTAAGTCGGCAGCAACTACAATTTGAATATGTTGTTCTTTGGCTACGCTGACAAAATCTTTGTAATCAAATACTTCACCGTTTGCGGCTGGGTATTGTAGAACGATACCGTAATATTTCGGATCGGTTAGGTCAATTTTGGTATGGTCACCTACTTCGATTTCAATACCAATTGGCTCTGCGCGTGTCATCAATAAATCGATGGTTTGTGGCAGGCAAAGTGATGAAACGAAAAGGGTTTCTGCATTTTCACGTTCGGTCGGACGCTGTCCATATAACATGGTCATGGCTTCTGCGGCAGCTGTTCCCTCATCTAGTAGGGACGCGTTCGCTAATTCCATGCCCGTTAGATCGATGATCATGGTTTGGTAGTTCAACAACATTTCCAAACGACCTTGTGCAATTTCAGCCTGGTATGGCGTGTAGGCCGTGTACCAAGATGGATTTTCTAAAATATTGCGCAAAATGACCGTAGGTGTAAATGTGTCGTAATACCCTAAACCTATATGGCTTTTAAAAATTTTGTTTTGACCCATAACTTGCTTGAAATCGCGAAGGAATTCAAATTCTGTTTTCGGAGCAGGTAGGCGAAGGCCTTGTGCCAAACGAATTTTTTCGGGTACAGTTTGATTGATGAGTGTATTTAAATCAGCTACGCCTATTTCCTTCAACATGGCGGCTACGTCGGCAGGTTCCACATTGTTGTGACGCAATGAAAAATCTTCCCGATACTTGAAATTTGGGGTCATAAAATTCGTCTGAATTTGGATTGAAAATCGCCACAAAAGTAATGTTTTTTTAGCGATTTATTTTTGATTCCGTAACTTCGCTTTCCTAAAATTTGTTTTGCTTCATGAAAAAAATATCAAACTATGTATTAGCCTTCATTCTGACTGCTAATTTAATTTCTTTGGGTGCATTTGCTCAATCAAATCCGGTGCCTTATGCCCTAACAATTAAGGCAGAAGATCTAAAAAAGCACCTGACATTTATTGCATCCGATAGTCTGAAAGGGCGGAATACGGGATCACCTGAACAAAAGGTGGCTGCGAATTACATTGCGGATCATTTTAAGAAATCGGGATTAGCTCCTGTAAATGGTTCTTACTTTCAAAAAGTAGATTTGGTGAATCGTTCGTGGACGAAGGTTGCGTTAGCCATTAAGGGTAAGTCATACGATTATATGGGCCAGTTCATGGCAAGTGCTTTGGTACCTGTGGCTGCGAATACGAAAGTGCCGGTTGTCTTTGCTGGGTTTGGAATACAGCAAGCTGACTTTACGGATTTTACTAAATTAAATGCTAAAGGAAAATATGTTCTGGCATTTGAAGGTGAGGCGAAAGATGCGGCAGGTAATTATGTTTTATCGGGAACTAAAGATCCGTCTGTGTTTGGAAAAGGGGATGGATGGAAAGAGAAATTGAAGCGTGCACAGGCAGTGGGTGCGACGGGTTTAATTTTGATTTCGGATAAATCGGAGAAAGATTTTGGTAATCAATTACGTCAGCGTCAGGTGATGATGAAGCGTTTTGGTAATGAGCGTATGGTTTTTGCGGATGAGGCTGCTTCGCCAAACGAGGCACCTGTTTTATTAATTTCATCTGCTATGGCTGCGGAAATCTTGGGTACGAGCGAAGAGCAATTATTGGCTTATAAAGCATCAGTTGCTGCTGCTAAAAAATCGATTGCGTCTTCGTACAAGTCGGCACCTATCAATTTAACCATTGAGCGTACGGAAAAACCAGTGGATACCTATAATGTGGTTGGTTATTTAGAGGGAACGGACAAGAAGGAGGAGTTGGTGATTTTAACGGCACATTATGATCACATTGGTATTTCAGCTGATGGCCAAATCAATAATGGTGCGAATGATGACGGTTCAGGAACGGTGACGATTATGGAATTGGCGGAGGCGTTTGGAAAGGCGGCTGCAGAAGGTAAAAAACCGCGCCGGAGTATTTTGTTTATGACGGTAACGGGTGAGGAGAAAGGTTTGTTGGGTTCCGAGTATTATTCCAAGCATCCGTTGTTTCCTTTGGCAAATACGGTGGTTGACCTAAACACCGACATGACCGGTCGGATTGACGATGAGCATATGGGTAAGCCGGATTATATTTATGAGATTGGATCTGATAAATTGTCTTCGTCGTTGCGAGAGATTTTGGTGGATCAGAATAAGAAGCATGTTGGCCTGGAATTGGATTTCCGTTTTAACGATCCAAATGATCCGAACCGTTTCTACTACCGTTCAGACCACTATAACTTTGCAAAGCATGGTATTCCTGTGGCGTTTTTCTTTAATGGGGTTCATGATGATTATCACCAGCCGGGTGATGATGTGGAGAAAATCGAATTTGATCAGGTACAAAAAGTGGGTCGTTTGGTGTTTTATATGGCGTGGGAGATTTCAAATCGCGAGGAGCGTTTGAAGGTGGATTCGAATAAGCCATAATCATTTAGACGCTAGACGTCGGACGTTAGACTTTAGAGGGCCCCAGGCGATGCTGGGGGCTTTTTTTCTTTGTAGAGACGCGATGCTTGTTTTTTTCTTTGGCAAACCTTAAAGGATTGCCAAAGTTTGAGGCGTTTTCACGCCGATTCCTTACGGCTATTATTTTTTAAGACGCGAGATATCGCGTCTCTACAGTAGTGTTTTTAATTTTTCTTGGCACGAAACTGTGGGCTTTTTTCTTTGGCAAACCTTAAAGGATTGCCAAAGTTTAAGGCGTTTTTTACGCCGATTCCTAGCGTATAATCTGAATCGCTTTTATTTTCTCCTCAAATATCTGCTGTGCCACTTTCGACTGTTGGATGAACTCATTGTCATTCAGATCCCCAACGACCGCTTCGAGTTCTTCGGCATTACCAAACATGGCCAGGCGGAATGGATCCTGATAATCTTTTTCACGCGATTTTTCGATCCCCTCGGTTAAGAAACGTGCGGTTTCCACGGCTTTATTCAACCAGGCTGGAATGTTGGCCATAGCCTCTGGGTCAACTTTCAATAAGCCATTTAACGCATTTTCAAATTTTTGATCTGGGTATACCTTGGCCTGAGTTTCGTAGAAGTTATGAACTTGAGACCAACGCGTGATTTGACTGTTTTTGATGCTGTTTTTGAGTTCGAGTACCGCCCCGTAAGGAATCAACTGCCCCCCTAGGTTGTCCCAGGTTTGAATAGCTGTCGCTTTTTCCATGGTCTTGTGAAGTAAATCGAGCGGTTTTTGGTTTGGATTACGGTCACATGTGGCAACCCATTCTTTAGCTGCATGGTAATGCAATAAGTCACCAAAAATTTGGTATGCTCGGTAGACTTTTGCTACACGCGTTTTCCGTTTGGTATTTTCAATTCCAGTGGCCCAAACAGCTAGATTCTCATGCGCGTTGGCAGGGTTTGCCAACCATGCTTTTCCCGCTGCAGCATCTTTCCCGATGGCGTCACCGACCCACTGGCAGAATAATTCACGCGCTTGCAAGATTTCACTGACGGTATCTGGTGCCAAATAATCAAATTCAAGCAACATATTTTTTTCTACCCGCTGATCTCGTGCGGCAAATTTCCATGCGTTGCGTGCAATGGCATACATGTTATATTGAAACCAATAACCTGCGATAATCAATAAACCGCCCGTTTGATCGTCATTTCCCAATAATGAAAAGGGGATTGGATTATGGATTTCAGCTGGGTAATTTCCTTTTGAAATTAGGTTAAAGGACGCGAATTTGGAATTATGTTTTAAGGCTACAGAAAGGCCTGGCCAAAATCCACGGCCTGTCTGCAATTCACCATCAGCCCCGCGTGAATTGTGATTTGAACCTAAGGTTGCACCGGCGGCCATGTTGCTTTGGCCCTTAATGATGGATGCACACAGAAATGAATTGTTGTGGTGTTGCTCGTGTGCTGGAAAAATTAAGGAGTTAAGCACCTCACAGCAAGAAATGGTCGAGTTGCTTCCCAAAAATGAGTTGATCAATCGTGCCCCATATTTGAGTTGGGAATGCGCTTCCAAAATAAATCGAACCGCTTTGACGCCATAAAATATCCGACAGCCTTCATGGATGACGCCATTGACGATTTCACAACCTTCGCCGATTTGCGTGGAGGCGTTTGGATAAGAAATGATGGTCAAATTCTTGAGTTTATTCGCGCCCTTAATGTACGCATCCGAACCCATGTTGACATCTTTAATGATCCCTGTGTTTTTGATCACAGTGCGATCTCCAATCTGTCCATAAAATCCTCTTTCAGATGAGAATTCGGCTTTGGTCAAATTTAAATATCCTGCTTGAAGTTTTTTATCTTCTCGATCTTGCGTCCAAAGAAACGCATCAGCAGGTCGCATTCCAATGAAAGGGACTACTTTTCGTCCGCCATTTTCGTTGCCTAACTCAAGCCAAATCCGGATACGCTCTTCTTCCCCATCTTTGACAATACCATTACCGAATTTAGCTGTGGGGGTTGTAGCGAGTTCATTTACTTGCAAAATCATGACCTCGTTACCTATTTGATAATGTGAGAGTAAGTTGACACGGTCGATGGCCACATTATCACCAAAATCACTCGAAATAATTGTTGAGTTATATAGGCCCACAGGCATGCGGAGGTTCTTGAATTCGAGGTAGCAAGACTCTAATATTCCAATGCGCACAATGCCAAAAAAGCGACAATTCTTAACCAAATAGGGGTTGAATCCGTCTTTTACCCAAAGATCTTTCCAGTTTTCTGCCTCATTTAAATTGGCCTCTAGAATGCTAATTTCGCGTGTTTGTAGTTGGCGGTAAAGACTTTGATTTATGTGGGTATTTCGATGTTTAAATTCTGTTTCATTCGCTTTTAGAAAGTTTTCTGTTACGAAATCAAAGCCTAATTGCGCTAGTGGTTTTTTATCTATTCGATTCATTGCTCGTAAAATTCTATAGGGAGATCGTCGGGATCAGCTATAAAAGTAAAGCGTTTTCCTGTAAATTCATCGATTCTGATGGGTTCGGAAGTAATATTTTGCCGATTTAATGAAGCAACGGTTGCGTCTAAATCGTCAACTGAAAAGGCAAGGTGCCTAAGTCCGGTAGCTTCTGGTCGAGAGGTTCTGGCCGGAGGATTGGGGAATGAAAATAACTCGATTTGATATAAGCCATTGACTTCCAGGTCCAATTTGTATGAATCTCGTGCTTCGCGGTATACTTCGCGCACGATGGTGAAGCCGAGTTTTTCGGTGTAAAATTGTTTAGATACTGCGTAATTTGAGCAGATGATTGCGATGTGGTGAATTCCTGAAATCATATCTTTTCTCTTAGCTTTGCCAATCCTCCAAGGTTTGGCAAAGCTAGGGGGGAAAGGTGAGATTTTTAAATGTTTTAAAAAAAATATCAGTTTGTTGCTGCCACGGCGATTTTTGAATCTGCGGTTCCGTAGTACAAGAACCATCTGCCATTAAAATAGACTAGTCCTTCCACAAAGCAAACCTCATTAACCTCACCGATTCGCTCATAATCTTTGTCCGGCCAAATAAATGCCTGATTCGTCCGGTTAATTAGTCGGTACGGTTTTTTAGCATCGAAGAGTGCTTGCCCGGCGGCATAGGTGAATTTGGGGAATTGGGCATCGTTAAAATTTGCGGCATTACTTGCATTATAGATGAGTAGAATTCCTTGCGGCCTGAGTAAAGCATACGGTCCCGGTTCAACGAGGCGGGAATCAAAATACCCCATTCTTGGATGCAGGACCGAGATTTTTTGTTGGTTTTCTGCATTCTCACAAACCTCCCAAGATCGTAGGTCACTTGATTTTGCCATGAATAAATCAGTATCTCCGAAATACATCCAATAGTATCCATCGATTTTTTGGGCGATGATTCGGCTATTGTTTTCCTTGCCTACGATAGCGCCAGATTTGGACCAAAGGTTTACGTATTTTGGGCTAGTCAACATGGGTC
>JAIXRT010000180.1 GCA_027485075.1 Cytophagaceae bacterium | reverse complement strand
CGTGAATTTTAACCCAACGGCGGAGGAAATTGTGGAGATTGCGGAGCTTTCAGCGAAGCAAGTGGAGAAGTTTAATATCAAGCCAAGGATTGCGTTAATCACTTACTCCAACTTTGGTAGTGCGGAAGGTGAGGATGCCAAAAAAATGAAAAAAGCGGTTCAAATGCTCAAGCAACGTAATCCGAAAATGATCGTTGACGGGGAGATGCAAGCGCATTTACCATTCAATTTGGACTTGATGAAGGAGAATCACCCGTTCAGTGATTTGGCGGAACAGGGGGCGAATGTCTTGATTTTCCCGAATTTATCTTCGTCTAATATTGCGTATAACTTGGTCAAAGAAATTGCGGATATCGAAAAAATTGGGCCTATTTTATTAGGTCTGAAGAAGCCGGTGCACGTGGTGCAGCTCGGTTCAACTACCCGAGAAATCGTCAATATGATTGCCATCGCGGTAGTGGATGCGCAAATGA
This sequence comes from Cytophagaceae bacterium, assembly GCA_027485075.1. Taxonomy (GTDB): domain Bacteria; phylum Bacteroidota; class Bacteroidia; order Cytophagales; family Spirosomataceae; genus Aquirufa. The sequence continues at coordinate 3,934 of JAIXRT010000180.1, read as the reverse complement.
ACAAATAAGAAAAGGGGGCAAGTCGAAAGCCCCCTTTTTTATTGAATATGTATCACCACACGGCGGTAGCGCGTTAATGCCGGTGTTCCAGTGTCGGTGCCTTCGACCACGACGTGGTAATGATCTCCTTTTTTCGCTTCTTTCGGAATGTGTACGGTGACTAGATTAGCATCTATACTTGCTTCCGCCTTTCCACTTCCCGGTTCAGGGTATGGCCAAACACGTAAATTCACTGGGTGCTTATCGGGGTCTTTCGTGACTACATGTAGTGCCAATTTTTGTCCGGATTTCGCCTGCACATTCATTCCTTCTGTGACGGTAATTTGTGGTGGATGATTGGCATCTCGAAAGGCCTTTACGGACCAGTCGGCGCGCGCCGCAAAATCTTCTTGCGCGGCAATTAACCAACGCGTCTGTGCATAATTAATATCCATTTTTCCCGTTTCGGGATTGAAATCGGCGGCTTGTTCGTTGTCCTCGTAGCGGTATGGATTGTCTTTGGCTTGGACGAAACGTCCGCCCCAACCGCCAAAAGAGGGATAATTTAGGTTGTTCAATCCCACGTCCACTAAGTGTAAAAAAGCGGGGGAGTCCCCTTCGGAGATGAAATCGTAGGGAACGAATGAGCCCCATTGGGCATTTGTAAGTTTGGTGGGATCGCCGTGGATGTGCTCGTCGTCGCCTATTTGTTTTTGGCCGTCGCCGTAGGCGTAGTACATTTTCAGTAATGGCCCGTGGTCTAGGATGATTTTATTGGCCATGTAGGGACCTTCGAAATAGGGCTGGGTGGCTTTGGGCATGAGTCGTTTCCAGGGATAGGCTAAGCTGCCAAACTGGTGTGCGTTGTAAAACACGCGTATTTCAGGCCAATGCCCCCCGATGTATTTTTTATACGTTGCGTCTTGGTCCATGACCGTGTAAATGATGGCTTTTCGGGAGATTTTTGCTTGGATCACAGGCCAGTTTTTATCACTTGAAAACTGCTCTTCAATGGATTTGAGGGCCCTTGCAATGGTATTTGTTCCTCCCCAAGCTTGTAGGTAAATAGGTTCTGGATCTTTGTCGAGAAGTTTGGCTTTGATCCATTCAGAGCCCTCGGTGACTTGTTCCATTTCGCCTTCAAAGTCGATGTTTCCTACTTTCACTAAGGTATTCAAATAGCTTGGCGTCGGGTAGTTTTTGTCGTGGAGAATTAGGTTTGGATGTACTTCGGAGTAGGCTTTGAGCAGGTCTTGAATCCAGTTGACACCCGGCCAGCGCAAATCTGTTTTTGCCCCGTACATGTTTCGGGTCATCTCCATTTCGGAGGTAAATTTGGTTCCTTTGCCATCGCCTTTGTAGTGCCACATGGAACTGGAATAGATGAGGCCCTCGAGGTGGTATTCATTGGAATAATAAAGCATCCGAATGAACGTATCCACGTCGTCGATTTCCCCGTCGGTTGTAACAATGGTCCGGGGCAGATTGCCCTTCGCCCATCCCATCAGCGAAACGCACAGAAGCAGTGCTCCTAAAAGATATTTTTTCATAGTTGGCTTGATATGCTGTCGGTGGTCAACGACCCCATCAGCGTATCGCTAAGTTAGCGGAATTCGAGGATAATGTCTGTTCAGTTAATTGATAAAATGCTTTTGGGCTATCGAAAATTCCTATTTTCCCCGTAGCTTTGGCATAGCTCCAAGCTATGCCAAAGCTAAAGCGCGGCCCTCTAACCTGAACCAATGAAAAAAATAATCACTTTGCTGATATTCAGCATGTCCTCCGCCTTTGCGCAAGAGGCTCCCAAACTCGAATTTTTCTGTGAATTGCAGGTAAAACTTAGCCCCGCATTGACCGTAGGCGAAACCGCACATGGCACGCGTCGCATCATTCCGATCATCGGCGGGACGGTGGAAGGCCCCGGAATTAAAGGAGAAATTTTTAATGGGGGTGCCGACTGGCAAGTGGTTCGAAAGGATGGAGTCACGGAATTGGAAGCGCATTATCAGTTTAAAGCGGATGACGGATCCATTATATACGTTAAAAATATCGGGGTGCGCGTTGCGACACCTGAGGTTGCCGCCCGCATCGCGAAAGGGGAAAAAGTGGATGCGAGTCAATATTACTTCCGGGCCATCCCCAAATTAGAAGCTCCTTTGACAAGCAAATATGCTTGGATCAATAATACCATTTTTGTCTGCACCGGGGAACGTATGCCAGACGCAGTTAAAATCCGAATTTTTAAACTACTATGATCTACCGAATTCTGCTACTCTGCTGTTTTTCTATCAGCGTCATGGCGCAAAAGGCCGTTGACCTAGGAACCCTCAAAGGTGGCGACTACCAAGTCCACATCCCCGCAAATTGGAATAAAAAACTAATCATGTACGCGCATGGGTATCAATTCACGGGGACACCCCCACCGAGCGCAAACGATAAATTAGCCCAAAGGCTCAAGCCGTTTTTAGACCGAGGCTTTGCCATCGCAGCTTCGGATTACCCGATTCAAGGTTTTGCATTCGCGGAAGGGGTCGATGCGACCGAAGAGTTACGCCAGGCATTTATCAAAAAAATGGGCCAACCGGACTCCACGTTTATGGTGGGCCATTCCATGGGTGGCGGAGTTACCGTAGCGACTTTAGAGAATTTTGGACAGCATTATCAAGGCGGACTACCCTTATGTCCGCTGTCTTCGCGTCCCTATTTACAATGCCGCAAGGAATATGATATGTATGCGACCTTTAATGGCCTTTTTCCGGGTATCGTACCTACATTAAAGGAAATTTTCGACCCGAATAGCGCCATTCAATTTGCCTCTTTTGCTCAGGCAGGTCCTCGCATGGGTGCAATCAAACAAGCGATTATTTCAAAAGACTCTGTCTTGGCTTTGGCATTTGCCAAACGCTTCGACCTCAAATTGGCCGACCTTCCAGCGGCTCTCTTTTTCAACCAAAATGTATTGCGGGATTTGGCCTTAAAATTTAACGGGAACCCATTTGACAATACGCAAACGGTGTATTCCGGCTTTCCAGATAACCTCGAAGTGAATAAAAAAGCGGAGCGTTTAGCCGCTACGCAAGACCCACAAAAGCTTTTTGCGCGCTATGATCGCACAGGAAAAATCGACAAACCGATCGTGCTGATGCACACCATTTATGACCAACTAATCCCCGTTTCTTATGCGGTGACGAATTTGGAAAATATGATTCATGCGCAAGGACGTAGCAAATATTTTACGGTTAAATACACGAATGGGCAGGCGCATTGCCAGTTCACGGATAAGCAAACTGGCGAGGCGTTTGATGCCTTGCGTAACTGGGTTAAATCAGGGGTGAAACCTTCTTTTGGATATGTCAACTAAACAATACCTCGCCGTTTTTATCTGCTTTTTGATGAACATGCTGGACGGCATGGACGTGCTGATTATTTCCTATGCCGCACCAGCAATTGCCAAAGCGTGGAGTATTTCTCCTGCAAATCTTGGAATTGTATTCAGTTCTGGACTCGTTGGGATGACTGTTGGTGCTATATTTTTAGCCCCTTTTGCAGACCGAATCGGCCGTAAATCTACGATGCTCATCGCTGGATTTCTGATGGCGACCTGCATTTATTTGACATCTCAGGCGACAGATATCAATTACTTGATGATTTTTAGATTCATCTCAGGACTTGGCATCGGAGCGATGATGGCCACCACAGCTGCATTGACAGCGGAAAATTCTCCTGCCAAAACACGGGATTTTTGGGTAAGCACGGTCGTTGCCGGTTACCCCGTTGGTGCGGTATTATCGGGCCTGGTGGCCGCAACCGTCATCAAGGCGTCTGGCTGGGAGCGCATGTTTGAGCTTGCTGGATATGCAACATTTTTAGCCATACCTCTTGTCTATTTTTTCATCACGGAATCCTTGGTCAAGTCAGATGACACAAGCCAAAAGCCGAAAGTTCAAGTCCTCTT
>JAIXRT010000016.1 GCA_027485075.1 Cytophagaceae bacterium | reverse complement strand
TTGACAGATGGCTTTTTTTTATTCGTTGAAAAGGATCGATCGAGTATAAGATGTCCCTGATTTAGTTGACAATACGATTTTGTAAACTCCTTTACCCACTGATCCGGAAGGTAATAAAAAGGATCCATCAGCAGGAATAAGCCCTTGCAAAACGATGCGCCCATCCACAGAGTACAATGTATACATTGCTCCCTTTAAATCTGAAATAGACTGAATGGTTGCACCAGGACTTACGATTGGATTTGGATAGATGGATAAACCACCGTCAGCAGGTAAAATATAATTGATGTCTGCTACAGGAGATAGGCAAGAAATGGAAGGTGAATATTTCTTGGCTGCAAAGATTGAATAATTCCCACTTGCATTCACGCGCAGTTGACTACCTGTTTCTGTAAGGGTACGACCATCTTGTTTCCAAATATACTCAGTACCAGCAGGTTTCTGAGTGGCAGAAATAAAATATGGGCTAGCAACTGTCAAACTTGGCTTCACTGGTAGGTCTAAAAACGAAACTTGTACAGATGCAGATAAAGCTGATTTACATCCAAAACTATTGGTAGTGGACACATTAAATGTACCTGAATTAACCACTTTGATTACTTTGAGCGTATCATTTGTAGACCATCGATACGTACCAGAGCTACCTGAAGCACTTAATTCAACAGATCCACCAAGACATGCTATTAATTCCCCTTTTGAGGTTACCAATGGAGCTTGAGGAGGAGGCAAGTTGTTTATCTCGAAAGTTGGAACGCGAAATTCATTCCCGAGTGCATCCTCGAAACGCAATGCATACTTGCCAGGACTAAATTTTTGTTTTGAAGCTTGGGTACTAATAACAGACTCTGCAGTATTTAGCCATTGTGTTTTCACAAAAGTAGATTTCGTAGAAACCAAAAGTTCATTGGCTGGACCACATTGCAATTGAATGATAGGCAATAAAGCTGGCAAAATAGGCTTGGAATTTGCAAAGAATGAGGCATTTAATTTATCCTCCCAAAGGTCGGCTAATTGGCTATATGCGTTGGGCGTAAAATGGACACATGAAGCATAGATATCATTGGCACGAGGAATCTCTACCTGATCGGTATTGGGGCCACTGTATAGTTCAGTAAAAATACCATCGGTTAGCATTTCCTTTTGACCCGCAATAATTTCTGAATTCCAAAGCGGTGTCGTACACGTTCCGTCCACGATACCTGGGAATCCATAATAGGCTGTAGCTCCAAAAGAAACTTCACTGATCACCCAGGGTATTGTCAACCCGGTCTGCCTACGCAAGGTTTCAATCACTTCAACAAAATATTTTTTGTACTGAACTTTGTCTACTTTTTTATGGTAAGTATCCGACTCACCCTGATGCCATAGAATCGCTCTTACTCCATTTTTTACACCATACAATTCAGAGGCACGCTTGAGATTTGTATACGGAAAACCCTTAGCAAAGAACTGTCCAGCAGCCCAAGGATTTTCGGTGGCCAAACCGCGTGACGATTCTGCCCAGTTTTGCATACTCGTACCCAACCAGGCCACGTTAATGAAGCAAACAGGCACATTGAGTTTGGTGACTAGAGAATCTCCTAATTTAGCCCAATAATACTTAGATAAACCGAGTGGACCTATGGTCGTTTGGTCAGACATCTGCTTGAAATCTGTAAATGGAAAGTCGGTAGATAAATTACCAATTAATCGATGATCAGGATTTTGATTGTACTCTGTGTAAAAACTATAGATATTCGCGCAATTCACGCGATCATCTGTTGCTCCTTTTTCGCCTGTGCGCCACATCGTTCCCTGCGCATTCGATTGCCCTGCAATAATAAAATTTTCACCTACCCCAACACGAGAGAGTGAAGTAGAATCAAGAACTTTCCCATCGACCAGACTCCGAATCCATAGCGTATACCAACCGCCCTTCGCTTTGATTTGACCCTGAAAAAGCCCTCCCGCTGGAGTAGCATCTAACGATGTCCAGTTGATAGGAGTACCTTGGTTAGCCTGAACAGGAACTAATTTAACTTGAACGGAGGTTGACGCGACAGCACAATTCCCCAAAATAGAAAAAGTAGCCTCATTCGCATTATTTCGCTGAAAAATTTGTCGATTATGTGGGTAGCTTATCGTTACCTGCGCCGTGATGAGCGAGGGCAATAAACAAAAAAGTATTCCTAATATTCGTTTCATCCTAAGTAATTGCGATTTCTAAATTACCAATTTTACCTGAACACTTAGCCCTAAAAAGAAAAAAGTCGTACTGAATTACTATTCGGTACGACTTTAATCAAAAAAGCAAGAAGCTTATTCTCCTACTACAGAGAATGCAACTTTATGCTTAACTTCTTTGTGAAGGTCAAGCGTAGCCGTGTAGTCACCCGTCATCTTAACTTCAGCATCGAAAGAGATCTTCTTACGATCTACATCAAAGCCTTTTTCCTTCAACATCTCTGAAATTTGGATGCTTGTTACACGTCCAAAAATCTTACCACTATCACCCGCCTTCGCTGCAATAGTTAATTTCATTTCACCAATCGCAGCTGCCAATTCAAAAGCATCTTGACGAATTTTCTCCACTTTGTGAGCCGCCTGCTTAATGTTTTCCGCTAATACTTTACGATTGGATGGAGTTGCCATCACAGCAAATCCTTGTGGGATAAGGTAGTTACGACCGTAACCAGCTTTCACAGGAACGATATCGTTCTTGTATCCTAACCCAGCAATATCCGTTTTTAATATAATTTCCATCTTATTTACCAATCAAATGTTTATCAGGTTACCCCAGTTTATTTCAAACCATCTGCCACATATGGCATCAAGGCTAAGTGACGTGAACGCTTAATTGCTTGCGCCACACGACGTTGGAATTTCAAAGAAGTTCCGGTAATACGACGAGGTAAAATTTTACCTTGCTCATTCACCAACTTCAATAAATAGTCTGGGTTCTTGTAATCAATGTAATTAATGCCCGCTTTCTTAAAACGGCAATATTTTTTGCGATTACTATTCTTATCTACAGGTTCGTTAACTAATGTCATCTTATGCTTCTGTTTTTTCTGGTTTTCTACCTACTAAACCTTTTCTCTTTTTCTCATTGTACAATACCGCGTGCTTATCTAACGCAGTCGTCAAGAAACGAATTACTTTTTCATCGCGCTTGTATTCAAGCTCTAATTTCGCGATTAACTGAGGATCCGCTGCAAATTCAAATATTTGATAATAACCTGTGTGCTTGTTTTGGATTGGGTAAGCCAACTTACGTAAGCCCCAAGCATCGTCGTGAACGATTTGTGCACCGTTATCTACCAACACTTTTTTGAATTTTTCAACGGCGTCCTTTGTCTGTTGCTCAGACAAAACGGGAGTTAAAATGAACACCGTCTCGTAGTTTTTTAATTGCATACAAAATTGTTGTTTAAAAACTTAAAAAAAATTTGGATTGCAAAAGTATGAAAAATACGTAACAATCAAAAACTTGCGTGAAATAAATATGAATTATCGAACTTCGAACGAGCCCAATCCAATTAAAAAACCTTCTGCATACAACTCAATTTCATGTCTACCCTCGCGGTAAGCATTTGGCCGTGCATAGATAAATTCCACCGACTGGTGATTATTCTCATAAAAAATACGCTGCTTTGCCGTATAGGTAAGTTCCTTACCTTTAAACATAATTGAACCAGAACCCAAAGCATAATCTGATAAAGTGACACCCGTAGGTTCAATAATGCGCAAATAAATCGTCTTAATTTCTTTGTTGGCCAGCGGATTCGTCTGTAAATGAAACATAACCCGAATCTTTTCAATGCGTTTCGCCTTCTGGTTTGAAGCCCCAGATTCTTTGCCTCGTGATGAAATGGCATATACGTTGACTCCCTCCGCACGCAATGCAGCAGCAACGGTAACTTTATCAGCCAATTCTTGATTGCGAACCTCCAGCACACGCGAGCGCTCACTTAACTCTTTTTGCTTTACACCAAATGTCAAACTCGAGTCCCGCAATGCCTTTTGAACATTCGTCAAACCGTCTTTCAAAAGCTGCGCTTCCCGACTCAATGAGTCATTTCGCGCAATCAAAACTCCATTTTCCCGACGTAATTTCTTGATTTCCTGGTCCTTTTGACCTAATAGACGTAAATAATAAGCTAGTTTCTTTTCGAACTGCTCTTCACCCATTTCTGGATGTTCCTTCAATTCTTTTTGATCCCCCAAAATACGCAAACGCGCTGTTTCCAATTCAGAGATGCGGCCACCCAATTTCTTGATTTGAACCATGCGCACCTGCAATTGCTTCGAAATGGAATCCAACCGCTGTTGCGCATTGGCGACAAAAACTTCATGATTGAAATCTAACCGGTACCAGGCAGGACGATAAATCGTAAGTGCCAAGGATCCGCCCAGCAAAATAACCAATATGGATAACAGCCATATGGTTCGCTGCATACGCTTCTCTTGTTCACTCATGGATTCGGAATTTGTCACAGATATTTCCTTTGTTTAGGCTACGCCTTGAATTCAAAAATAATAAATTAATTTTACTTTGCAATTTTCAACCCACACCCATGTCCATCGCTAGCGAAATTTCACGCATCCAAGCCGAACTTAAACCGTTTTCAACCCGACTTATCGTCGTAACCAAAACGCGAAGTATTAGCGAACTGGTTGAAACTCATGCAACTGGGACACTGGATTTTGGCGAAAATCGCGTGCAAGAAATGGTCGAAAAACAAGCTCTACTTCCCGCAGATGTTCGTTGGCACCAAATAGGCCACCTGCAAACCAACAAAGTAAAATACATCGCTCCGTTCATTCACCTTATCCACTCCGTAGATTCGCTAAAACTGCTCAAAGAAATAAATAGCCAAGCGAAAAAAAACAACCGAACAATCGACTGCCTACTTCAAATGTACATTGCACAAGAAGAAACTAAGTTTGGTTTAGATAAAGGAGAACTTTTCGATCTATTAAATGACCCTTCATTCGCTGAATTAGAAAACATTCGCATTCAAGGCCTGATGGGTATGGCAAGCTTCACAAGCGATCAAGCGCAAATTGCACGCGAATTCCAATCGCTTCAAGGTATTTTTCAAGAACTTCAACGAGAAAAAATGGGGGAGTCAACAGGACTCGTTCACTGGAAAGAACTATCCATGGGTATGTCAGGAGACTACCTTTTGGCTGCAGCAAATGGCTCTACTTTAGTCCGCGT
>JAIXRT010000087.1 GCA_027485075.1 Cytophagaceae bacterium | reverse complement strand
GGCCACTATTTTTTTCATGTTAGAATTGGAAATAGATAAACTGTTTCAAACTAAACACACCCAAGAAATAAATACATGCAATCAATAATGGCATGAGCCAACCAAAGTCTTTTGAACGAAGTTTGCCGCGAACATCATAGATCAATAAACAAGCAATTAATGCCACACAAAAGCCTATTTCGGTAGGTTTTAAACCGAGCGTACCTAATCCCAGCGGCTCCGATAACCCATGGAAAAATAAGCGGATATCTGAAAAATGAGGCAAACGGAAAAACACCCACGCAAGCGTCACCAAACTAAAAGTCCACAAACGATACAACCACAAGCTGATGCCCGATTGCGCATCTGCTGCCAGCGAAGGAAACATGCGATTAATGCTCAAACCTACTAATTGAAATCCTCCATGCAAGGCACCCCAGATGACAAAGTTCCAACTAGCCCCATGCCAAATTCCAGATAACACAAACACAATCATGATGTTCAGATACCAGCGGGGAACAGAAACGCGATTACCACCCAGTGAAAAATAAACGTAATCCTTGAACCAAGTAGACAATGAAATATGCCAGCGACGCCAGAATTCAGGAATCGATTTAGCGCTATAAGGCGCATTAAAATTCTCCATTAAATTGAAACCCATCACACGCGCCGCACCGATGGCGATATCCGAATACCCCGAGAAATCACAGTAAATCTGAAACGAATAAAAGACTGCGGCAAGCAAGAGTGAGCCGCCAGATTGTGATCCTAAATCTCCATAAACTGTATCAACTAGCAGTGCCAAACGATCCGCGATAACCACTTTCTTAAAAAGTCCTTGCGCCATCTGCAACAACCCAAGCTTCACCCGATCGGTGTCCCAAGTGTGTTTTTCGTAAAATTGATGAATCAAATTTTGGGGACGTTCAATTGGCCCAGCCACTAGCTGCGGATAAAACATGACATATAGGCTGTAAATCCCAAAATTACGTTCGGCTTTTTGATGTCCACGGTATACCTCAATGGTATAACTCATCGCCTGAAAGGTATGAAACGAAAGTCCGATGGGCAGTAAAATCTTGAGCGCAGGAAAATTGAATTCCATGCCAAACAAGTGGCCTACCCCCGTGAGGTTATCCGTTAGAAACCCATAATATTTAAAGATAGCCAGCACACCCACATTGGCTAATAAACTCAGTGCGAGAAACCATTTTTTGGTAGCGCCTTCAAAACGCTCTAGGTAAATCCCGGCAAAGTAATCCACCACAATCGTGAATCCCAAGATCCCCAAATAAATGGGCATAAATGCCATGTAAAAATAGCAAGAGGCAACAAGTAAAAGGGCCCACCGGAAACGGTGAGCCACTAAAAAATAGGCACTGGTCACAATCCCAAAAAACACCAAAAACTGCAGGGAATTGAAAACCATGTTACATTTAGTTGAAAATCGCTACTTGAACTTGTAAGGTAGAATCATCAAAAGTCAACTCAGACGAATCGCCTGATAAAGCAGGAACAATCTCTAACGTCACCGCCTGAACTTCCTGCTGAATGTAGCTTGCAAAATCCGTGATACTCGCATTCCATTCCGACGAACTCGACTGCACGACAATGCAAATCTTATCCACGACATCAAAACCCGAATCCTTCCGCAAATTCTGAATGCGATTTACAAACTCACGCGCCATGCCTTCGCTAACTAATTCCGGTGTCAAGGTATTATCCAAGGCAATCGTCATCCCAGCTTCGGAAGCCGTCAAGTAACCTGGCATATCTTCCGTCAAGATTTCAATATCGGCCAAGGCAATCTCAAATCCCTGAAGATTTGCCGCACCCGCCGCTTCGATGGTTGCTAAATCCGATGCCGACATACCCGTAATGACATCAGCTACCGCCTTCATATCTTTCCCAAACTTAGGCCCCAAAGCCTTGAAATTTGGTTTCACTTTTTTACTTAAAACTCCGGAAGCATCGTCTAGGTAATTAACCATTTTGACATTCACCTCCGACTTGATCAAATCTTCCACGCGGCGAATTTGCTCACGCACAGATTCTTGCAAAACAGGAACTAATACTTGGGCCAAAGGCTGACGCACCTTCAATTTGTGTACTTTCCGCAATGAGTGCACCAACGAACAAATGCGTTGCGCCATATCCATCGATGCTTCCAAATCTGGATTTCTCCATGAATCATTCACGGTGGTGAAGTTGGTCAAATGCACCGACTCCTCACCCGTCAAATTCTTATACAACCAATCTCCGTAAAACGGTGCGATCGGCGACATGAGTTGGGCAACAGTCGCCAAACAGGTATGCAATGTTTGATAGGCAGCTGCCTTATCCGGCGATATGCCTTGGTTTGTATCCTCTGGATTCCAGAAGCGGCGTCTCGATAAACGCACATACCAGTTGGACAAATGATCACACACAAAATCCTGCACCGCACGCCCTGCTTTCGTAGGTTCATACGCCGCAAAAGCTTCATCTACTTCAGCCACCAAACTGCTCAATTTCGATAAAATCCAGCGGTCTAATTCCGTCAAATTAGGAGACGTTACCCCATTAGCTTCGGGGGCAAAACCATCCAAATTTGCATAAAGCGCAAAGAAATTATAGGTATTAGTTAACGTTCCAAAGAACTTGTTGCGAACCTCTGTAATTCCAGCTAGGTCGAATTTCAAGTTGTCCCATGGCTGCGCATTGGTAATCATATACCAGCGCGTCGGATCCGCTCCATACTTAGAAAGCGTATCAAAAGGATCAATGGCATTGCCCAAACGCTTGGACATTTTATTGCCATTTTTATCCAACACTAATCCCGTAGACACGACATTTTTAAAAGCAACCGATTCCTCCACCATGGCCGAAATGGCGTGTAGTGTAAAGAACCAACCGCGCGTTTGATCCACCCCTTCCGAGATGAAATCCGCTGGGTACGATTGCTTAAATATTTCCTGATTTTCAAATGGATAATGCCATTGTGCAAACGGCATCGCACCCGAGTCAAACCACACGTCAATCAAATCCGACTCCCGGCCCATCACAGTTCCAGAAGCACTCAATACAAAAATATTGTCCACATACGGACGATGTAAATCTGCTTCTCCTGCCTTTACAGCGGCAATAAATGCTTGGTTGCCTTTGGTTTGCTCTTCACTTAATTTTCCTGAATTCAGTGCAGCTTGCAATGACTGAACTAAATCCTCCACAGATCCAAAACACAATTCTTCTGAGCCATCTTCCGTCCGCCAAATCGGCAAGGGCGTTCCCCAATACCGGGAGCGAGATAAATTCCAGTCCACTAGATTTTCCAACCAGTTTCCAAACCGACCCGTTCCGGTGGATTCAGGTTTCCAGTTGATGGTGTTATTCAATTCAATCAACTTGTCCTTTACCGCGGTCGTTTTGATAAACCAAGAGTCCAATGGATAATATAGGACGGGCTTGTCGGTGCGCCAACAATGCGGATAGGGGTGATCAAATTTCTGTACGTTGAACGCCTTATTTTCGGTTTTTAATTGGATCGCGATGCGCTCATCCACCGATAAATACTTGTCTCTTCCTTGTTTGATTCGAGCCGCTTCCTTCTCCTCTTCCGTCAAATATGCCTCTTTTACTGGCTCCAGGGCATAATCCGTTACTTCTTGCACAAAACATCCTTGTCGGTTTACCAGCGGCACATCCTTCCCGTTTTCATCTGTGACCATAATGGCCGGGATGTTGTTTTGTTGGGACACCCGAAAGTCATCCGCACCAAACGTAGGCGCCGTATGCACAATTCCTGTTCCATCTTCCGTCGTCACAAAATCACCTAGTATGACACGAAAAGCAGGTGTTTTTGGCTGTACATAGGGCATTAATTGCAGGTATTCCACGCCGTCGATATCGGCACCTTTAAAGGTGGCAACAATCGAATAAGGAATAGCCGAAGGCTTCTTTTCTGCCGCGATGTACGCGTCGAAATCACCATTTTCAGCCGCAGCTTGGAAGTAATTCTTCACCAAATCCTTCGCTAAAACGACATGAACAGGTAGATAGGTATACGGATTAAAGGTCTTGACTAAAACGTATGAAATGTTTTTTCCAGCTGTCAGAGCCGCGTTCGAAGGTAAGGTCCACGGAGTGGTCGTCCAAGCTAAAATATAGACGGGAGCACCGGCTGATTTCTCGAAAAGAAACGCAGATTTAGCTGTTTTTGACACCTCAAATTGAGCGGTTAACGAGGTGTCTTTGACATCGCGGTAACAGCCTGGCTGGTTTAATTCATGCGATGATAAACCTGTTCCCGCTGCCGGCGAGTAAGGCTGAATCGTATATCCTTTATAGAGCAATCCTTTGTCGTAAAGTCGCTTCAATAAATTCCAAACACTTTCGATGTAGGGAGTTTGGTAGGTCACATAGGGATTATCTAGGTCAACCCAATAACCCATTTTCTGCGTCAAATCATTCCACTGATCCGTGAACTTCATGACCGTTTCGCGGCACTTTTGATTGTATTGCTCGACTGAAATGGACTTTCCGATGTCTTCTTTGGTGATGCCTAATTCTTTCTCAACTTGTAGTTCAACCGGTAGGCCGTGGGTATCCCAGCCCCCTTTACGTTTCACTTGTTTACCCTTCAGGGTTTGGTAGCGGCAGAAAATATCTTTGATGGTACGAGCCATCACGTGGTGAATCCCGGGTGTACCATTTGCAGAAGGCGGGCCTTCGAAAAAAGTAAACGTAGGTTTTCCCTCACGTGAGGAAATAGACTTCTCAAAAATATCATTCTCTTTCCAGAAATTTAGAACCTCGTCTGCCACGGCAGCATAATCCAAATTTTTGTATTCCTTAAAGGCCACAGTCTTGTTGTTTTTTATGAAATAATCGGCAAAATTGAGGCAAAAATAAGAAAAAATACCGAATAGTTAAGGCTCAATCCATGAACAAATCACGCCTCCGACAGCTTGCATTAGCCCGACGCAAAAATGTATCGGAACATGTGTTTGGATTGTTGAATGAGTCGCTTCAGCAAGAGTTCATGGATTTCATCACGAGCTTTCAGTTGCCACATCGCATCATGAGTTTCCAGCCGATTGTGGAGCGTCGCGAAGTTCACATGTCATTTATCCATGAAACATTGGAGTCATTGGGGCATCAACTTTGTTTTCCAAGGGTGGAAAATGAACATGCGATGGTTGCTTATCAGGTGCCATCAAACGATTCACTCATTACTTCAGCTTGGGGAATTCAGGAACCTAATCCCCAAACATGCCAAAAAGTACCGATTACAGACATTGACCTCGTGATTATTCCCTTATTAGCTTTCGATGCCAGCGGAAATCGCGTCGGTTACGGCAAGGGATTTTACGACCGTTTTTTACAGGATTGTCGGCCTGACACCCTAAAAATTGGCGTCTGTTTAGATGAGCCTGTTCAGCGCATCGACGATGTAGAAGCGCATGATATTCCGCTTGACCTATGCATTTCTCCGATTGGCCTACATCTTTTCGAGGGATTTTATCGCAAAAATCCTTTTGATTCAAGTAGATAAGCCCTAATTTTGCAGGCTATAAAAACACGTGGGTTTGTGAAAATCAAGCATTTACTCGTTATGATCTTTGTACTTATTGGTGGCCGCGTGCTGGCACAGGGAGAAGGTCGTGAGAAAATGTATCCGATTGAGGAGATCCAACAGGGCTTTAGGAAAAAATATACGTACAAACGGCAGGTGATTGATAATCCATTGGCCTTACAAATACCGTTATTGGAGTCCAAAGACCCTGAGGTAAGTTTGGAGTATTACCGGTTCAAATCAAAGCGAAATCTAATGAATTGGATTTCAAGTGTGGGGGCTGGTTTATCCATTTATTCCTGGATTTATCCGGGAAAAGTATCGAACGGATTTTCATTGACAACTGTGGGGACAGCCGCTTTGGTCAATATTTACCTTGGTAAAATGAGTATGCGGAACTTAAACCGAGCTATATCGAAGTACAACTCGATGGCAAACTCGAGTCCGCAATTAAGTTTAGAATTTACGCCAAACACGCAGATCCCCGGATCGAATTTGGCATTACAGTGGAAGTATAATTTTTAATTAATAATAAACATGAAAGTTGCTGTTGTAGGCGCCACAGGATTGGTTGGCGGCGAAATCTTAAAAGTATTAGCAGAGCGTAATTTTCCAGTCTCTGAAATCATTCCAGTTGCGTCTGAGCGCTCAATTGGTAAAAAGATTTCCTTCAAAGGAAAAGAGTACGCGGTTGTAGGTTATGAGACAGCGATTTCAATGAAACCCAATGTGGCCATCTTCTCTGCTGGGGGGAGCTCTTCCTTGGAAATGGCACCTAAATTTGCTGCAGCAGGCATTACGGTGGTGGATAATTCATCGGCATGGCGCATGGACCCAACGAAGAAATTAGTGGTTCCGGAAATTAACGCGAATACCTTGACGCCTGAAGATAAGATCATTGCGAATCCGAATTGTTCAACGATTCAAATGGTAGTGGTGTTAAATCCATTGCACAAAAAATTTAAAGTTAAGCGTGTGGTTGTTTCGACGTATCAGTCGGTGACTGGAACCGGAAAAGCGGCCGTTGACCAATTGTTCGATGAGCGTGCTGGTAAAGAAGGCGCCAAAGTATATCCACACAAAATCGACTTGAACGTGTTGCCACACATCGACGTATTTTTGGAGAATGGCTATACGAAGGAGGAGATGAAGATGATTTTGGAAACGAAAAAAATCATGATGGATGAGTCGATTCAGGTGACTGCGACGACGGTGCGTATCCCGACGATTGGGGGCCACTCAGAGGCGGTGAACATTGAATTTGAAAATGATTTTGATTTAGCGGAGGTACGTGCGATTTTGGAAAAAGAGGAAGGCATTATCGTTCAAGATGATCCAAAGAATTTCATCTACCCGATGCCGATTACGGCCCATGGAAAAGATGAGGTATTTGTGGGACGTATCCGTCGGGATGAATCGCAGAAAAATACGTTGAACGTATGGATTGTGGCAGATAACCTGCGTAAGGGTGCGGCAACGAATGCCGTACAGATTACGGAATATTTAGCGGCACACAACTTGATTTAATCAGAAGGGCCGGTGACACCGGCCTTTTTTTTGCTATGACGAGACTAAGTGTAAATATTAACAAGATTGCGACGCTGCGGAATTCGCGGGGAGGCAATAATCCTAATGTCATTCAGGTGGCCTTAGATTGTGAGCGCTTTGGGGCCGAAGGCATCACGGTGCATCCGCGTCCGGATGAACGCCACATTCGTTATGCGGATGTTCGCGCATTGAAGAAAGTCGTGACGACCGAATTTAATATCGAAGGCAATCCGATGGAACAGTCATTTATTGACTTGGTTTTAGAGGTCAGACCGGAACAAGTCACGTTGGTACCAGATGCATTAGGCCAAATCACCTCGAATCATGGTTGGGATACCATCCAACATCAAAGCTTGTTGCAATCTTTGATTGCGCAGTTTAAAGCGGCGGGAATTCGGACGTCGATATTCGTTGATCCGGTTTTAGAACTGGTAGAAGCGGCGTCAACGACCGGTACGGATCGCATTGAATTGTACACGGAACCCTATGCGGACATGTTTATGGAGAACCCAACGCAAGCGGTTTCGGCCTATCGAAAAGCAGCTTTTCTGGCAAGCCAATTGGGTTTAGGGATTAATGCGGGACATGATTTAAGCTTAGAAAATTTGGCCTTTTTTAAAGCCAATGTGGTCCCATTAGATGAGGTGTCGATCGGGCATGCCTTGATTTGCGATGCCTTGTATTATGGATTGGAAAATACGATTCAGTTGTATAAACGATCGTTAAAATAAACATGGCGCAGTAGGTCACTGCGCCATGTCAAAGAATTACTCGCGGTTACCTGTCAAAACTACTTGACCACCAGCTACAGACAATTTGATTGTTGCAACTTTACCCTCTGTACGAGAGAACGTAATATCAGCATCGTATCCTTGAATGCTCGTTGTAAACGTGTCAGCTGCAGTGCCTGCTTTTAATACCGCACCTTCAG
>JAIXRT010000051.1 GCA_027485075.1 Cytophagaceae bacterium | reverse complement strand
GAAACGATAAAATTTTCCATACGGCAAGTTAACTTTTACGGCATCAATTTCCAAAGATGCATTAAGGCAATTCAACAACTGCGCTGACCGGAAAATGATCGGTCGGATATCGGTTTTCCCACGTTTCTGAATGGGTGGCATGTTGGTTTACACGCACGCCATTTTTAACAAATATGTAGTCAATGTGACGTCCTTCTTGTTCTTTTTTGAACCCATTAAATGAGCTATATGGGCCATAGTGTCCCTTTTTGCTTATTGTTTCCGCGTCAGTTAGTTTGTTGGGATTTGTGGGGTCCACCAAAATTTGAATCGGCTCATCATCTGGCGTAGCGTTAAAGTCACCTGTAATAACCGCTGGAGATTTGCCTGCGATTTCCGCTACTTTTCGTAGGACTAATTTGGCACTTTCGCGGCGTGCGATTTTACCTAAATGGTCGAAATGGGTATTAAATACGTAGAATTTTTTACCTGATTTGATCTCTTGAAATTGACCCCAGGTCATGACTCTGCGGCAGGCAGCATCCCAGCCAAAACCTACTTTTTCGCAGGAATCGGAAAGCCAAAATGTGCTCTCTTTCAGTAATTTAAATTTCTTAGTATTGTAAAATAGGGGGGAGAATTCACCTTCTTCTTTGCCATCGTCACGTCCTTTGCCAAACCACTTGTAACCGGGCAATTCTTTGGCAAAATCCTTGATTTGATGCACAAAAGCTTCTTGCATTCCGATGATATCAGCCTCATGGTATTTAATTAATTCAACACAATGTTTAGCGCGGTATTTCCATTGATCTTGTCCATCCGAATCCGTGTCGAGTCGAATATTAAACGTCATGGTTTTGATTTGTCCAAAGCTGCTTAAGCTGATTAAGAGTAGTAGCATAACGCCACCCATACTTTTATAAATGTGTTCAATTTGTGGCCAAATGCGTGTTTTTTGGCTGTTTTCAATGATGAATTCGGCGCCTTTCATATAGCTTGTAGGTTTAGGTTGAATATCAATGATCTGCATGGTTTGCATGTAGTTCATGTGTTTTCTTTTTTGGATGTGGCTGATTCGTTCTTCCAGCGGACAAGATACAGCAATAAGCTGATCCAAATGTTCTGGCTTGTTTTTGGGCGTAATCAGCGCGGATTCATATAAATAAAATGGGGCATCGGGTGCAGTTTCAAGCCAAGCGGTAGCTGCTTTGCGCACCGCAGGATGAATGATCCGATTGAGGACTTCGATGTCTTGTGGGTATTTTTGCAAGATCTTTTTGATGCCTTCCCGATTGTAGCTACCGTCAGCTAAATATGCCTGAGGACCAAATTCCTCTGTGATGGCGGATTTAACCTCTGGATCGGTATCACAGAGATTTCGGGCCGCCAGATCAGCCTCAAATACGGGAATGCCCAGCATAGAAAAAATCCGACAAATCATCGATTTGCCGGATCCTATTCCGCCTGTAATGCCGATAAAGGGTTTCAGGCTTGTAGACATCTATTTATTCTTCTGTTAAACGTGAAGAAGCATCTTTGGAGATGGCTGATTTTTCAAAAACCATGCGGACACCTTTGTTGGCATCTACCTCCACCACAATTGTTTTCTCACGAATAGTAATGACAGTTCCGTGTGCACCACCGATGGTCACGACTTTGTCGCCTGTTTTCAATTCTTCAATAAATTTTTTCGCTTCTTTCGCTTTTTGTTGTTGTGGACGAATCATGAAAAAATAAAATACCACAAAAATACCTCCGAAAAGGACAATTTGCATGATTTGTGGATTAGCTGCTTGTAAGGTGATCATGTTTGGTTTATTTGGTATTAGGTAAAACTTCTATTTTAAATGCCACTTGATTGTCGGCAGGCAACGTATTTGCATACACGGTAACCGTTTTCTGTAATTTTCCTTCTTTTCCTTTGGAATCAAAGGTCACTTTTATGAATCCTTTTTTTCCTGGTTGGACTAATTCTTTACTCCATTTTGGCGTGGTGCATCCGCAGGATGCGTTTACCGACAAGATTTGCAGAGGCATGTTGCCTTTGTTCTTGAAATGGAACGTATAAGAAATTTGTTCCCCTTCCTTGATTCGGCCCAGATATACGAGCGGTTGGTCGAAGACCATTTTTGCTTGTTTCTCCGGGCTCGGTCTTAATTCGAGCGGAATGGTATTTTCGGACGAACTTGCCGCCTCCTTTTGCTTGTTGACACAAGCGAAAAATGAGATAGCCACCAAAAACAATCCGATTTTCCGCATTACTTGGCTTTGATTTGGCTCATCATTTTTTCCACGTCTTCCAATAGCTTTTCCGCTTTTAGTTTCGTGTCTTGAACGACTTTTTTGCCTTCAGATTTGGCTAATGTTTCTGGAATTTCTTTGCCGTCTACGATATCGTTAATCAATTGCTTCAATTGGTCACGGTATTTGTTTAATTGGAAGTATAATCTCCCGCGGGTATTTTCTCCCTTGTCCGGAGCATATAATATGCCCAAAGCGGCTCCTGCTGCGGCACCTACGACGAATGCCCAAAATGATTTAGATGATCTGCTCATATTATTTACTAGCTATGTCGATTAATCCTCGACCTGATTTTTGTATAATTTTTTCACTTATCAAACGAATGGAAATCACATCCAGTATACCATTGATAAATGATCCCGATTTCGGTGTGGAGTAGTTTTTGGCTACCTCAATGAATTCGTTGATACTTACTTTAACGGGTATACTTGGGAATTGAATCATCTCTGCAACCGCCATTTTTAATATGATTAAATCAGTAGTGGCTAAACGCTCCATATCCCAGTTTTTCGTTTGATCATTCACCCATTGTGTTAATTGAAGGTCTTCCTTCACACAATAATCGAACAATTCTTCAAAGAATTTTTTGTCATCTTCCCACTGTAATCCTAAGGGTTGAATTTGTAAATCTTCGAGTGCTTCGACCTTGAATGTTTTCGTCGCTAAACTTTTTACGACGTCTTTATTTAGGTGCCAATTTAAATCTTTTTCCTCGAAATATTCGGCCATGATGGGATGTTTTAACAGATAATTTTTCAAAATGTATTTAATCATTTCGATATCTGCTGTGACATCTTTTCCTGCGGTAGGTAGGTACGAGACAAAGGCCTCATCCGGTAGTATACCTTCGATGAAGACTTTCTTGAGCATATGTTCCTCGTCTTCCGCCCAGCCAATGTTGTAATCAGTAAAAGCTTGTTGCAAATCACGCCATTTCGGCATGATCGCTAAGACCTTGTTTTTACTAATTACTGAGGTTTTAATAGGGTTTTCTAATAGTCTTCGTTGCTCATCCCATTGTCCAATCATCGGTAGTGCTTGGATGAAATAAAGCATTTTCAAGTATTGCTTGAAGATGGATTCAACCTCCGTCACCATCGATAACTTTAATTCCTTGGCAATTTTAGCGACGTTGTTTTGATAAATGCGATGAACGGATTTAGCTGCTTCTAGCGCCTCTGTAGGGATTGTTTCTTCGGTAGGTACTCCTTGAAAAAATTCTGTTAACTGGATTTCGGCTAATTTGCGAAGACCTTCTAAACGTGGAGTTTGGTCTTCTTTGGCAATCATTAGAGATAAGTCAGGCTGAAAAATGGCTGTTAATCCATCAAATGCCAATTGATATTGGGCACGTTCTTGTGTCCAGTAAGCATACATTTGCTGAAATGCTTTGACACGAAGTAGTCTTCTGTTTACCATCCGAAATTAAAGAGCGTTCTGTTTTTGAAAAGACAAAATTAACTATTTTAATTTGAAAAAGGGGCTATCTTTGTTTGATTAATATTTTCATGGGCGCATTAGGTCATCTCAATTCATTTTTTTGGCGGTATAAGTGGTTGCTGTTTTTAGGAATCATCTTTACATTTGGATCTAATTTCTTTGGCGTTGTTCCTGCCCAACTCGTGCGTTTTGCGCTCGATCTCGTAACCGAAACGATAGATATTTATTTTCTTTTCAAGGGATTTAGTATGCAGTCGGCCTTCTACGAGGTTTTTGCTAGTACCTTATTTTATTACGGCGTGTTGATTGTTTTGATGGCTTTCATCAAAGGCGTTTTCTTGTTTTTGGTTCGGCAAACACTGATTGTCATGTCGCGTCATATTGAATATGATATGAAGCAGGAGATTTATGCGCATTATCAGACCTTACCTTTGTCGTTTTATCGCCAACAAAATACCGGGGATTTGATGGCGCGGATTTCGGAGGATGTGAGCAAAGTGCGGATGTACGTGGGCCCAAGCGTTATGTATGGACTCAATTTGATTTCTGTATTTACGTTGGTTATTTATTACATGTGGCATGTGAGTCCTACGCTTATGTGGTATGTATTGCTTCCGCTGCCGATACTTTCCTTTAGTATATATTATGTAAACTCGCTCATCATTAGCAAGTCGGAGGAGATTCAGGCTGGTTTGTCGTCGATTTCCACTTTTGCACAAGAGGCTTTTTCTGGCATCCGTGTGTTGAAATCTTTTGTCCGCGAAAAGCAATCAGTAGCTTCTTTTGCTCAGGCATCTGCCAACTACCGAAGCAAGTCATTGGATTTAGTTCGCATTGATTCCTTGTTTACACCACTCATTTCGTTGTTAGTTGGTTTTTCTACTTTACTCGTCGTATACGTGGGTTCCACGGAAGTGATGGCGGGCCGCATGAGTATCGGTAATATTACCGAATTCATTATGTATGTCTTTATGTTAACCTGGCCCGTAACCGCGCTCGGTTGGACCTCTTCCCAAATCCAGCGTGCTGCGGCATCCCAAAAGCGCATCAATGAGTTCTTGAATATCCAGTCGGAGCTTGTTGCAGGTAAACAAATTGCACAAACGATACAGGGGAGGTGGACGTTCAAAAACGTGCATTTTACATATCCTGGATCAGATCGAGCTGTTTTGCATGACATCAATCTGGAGATTATGCCGGGTGAAGCCGTCGCATTATTGGGTACGACCGGATCTGGAAAAAGCACGATTGCGTTATTAATGGCGCGTTTTTATGATCCATCGGCAGGAGATATTTTGTTGGATGGCATTTCATTAAAGGACTGGGATATTCAACATGTGCGTAAACATCTTGGATTTGTCCCACAGGATGTATTCTTATTTTCGACATCAATTGCGGAAAATATTCGTTTTGGTCAAGATGATTTAACATCGGATGAAATGTATCAAGCAGCACGTTTTGCCGATGTACATGATAATATCATGGAATTTCCAGATCAGTATGAAACCTTGTTAGGCGAGCGGGGCGTGACACTTTCTGGCGGACAAAAGCAACGCGTTTCACTGGCGCGTGCATTAGCCAAACGTCCTACCATGTTGATATTAGATGATTGTCTTTCTGCGGTGGATACGCATACGGAGCATAAAATTTTGGAACATTTGCGTTCCATCATGGCTGACAAGACGAGCTTAATTATCTCCCATCGTGTTTCCTCAGCGAAATTAGCGAGCCGTATTTTTGTCTTACAGGATGGTAAATTACTGGAGGAAGGAACGCACAAACAATTGATGAAGAGCAAGCAATTGTATTACGATTTATACCAGCAACAGTTGAACGAGGAGCAGGGATTATAAAATTCCTCCGCTTAAACGAATCAACTCAATCTCCGCTGATTTTGCCGCAAATTTCGCTTCGATTAAACGTGTTTCTGCAGCAACTGCATTGCGTTGTACCTCACGAAGTTCATATGATGTGGCAATTCCTACTTTAAATCGATCGAAAGCAATATCAATGTTTTGCTTGGCGATGGTGTAATTTTCAGATTCTAAGTTGATTAAATTCAATGCATTTTCATACGTTACATAGGCGCGCTCTAGGGAAGCGTTGAGTGAGTTCTTCAGATCGTCCACTTGCAATTGCGCGATTTCAGCATTGATTTTGGCATTTTGAACGCGGCGCTTTTGATTGTAACCATCAAAGATATTGATGGTTGCACGTAAGCCATAGCTCAGGGCATTACTTGTTCCTCTTTGAACACCGAAACCAGCACCATTTTCTACTTGGTTCATATTATATCCGGCAAGTAAATCTATTTGCGGCATTTGTAGACTTTGCGTGTTCTTGATATCTAAATCCGAAATACGCTTGCTTACGATTGCTGCTAAAAGTGTTGGGTTCTGTTTCAGTGCCAAATCACGCAATTCAGTGAGCGATAGTTTGGGCAATAAGTCAATGACTGGAAGTACCTTAAATTCTGTTTGCATCGCGCGCACCAAAAGGGCATTGAAACTAATTTTAGTGTTCAAAAATGATTGCTCTTGGGCAAGTAATAAGGCTTTATCTTCGTTATAATCTACTTGAGCAGAGTAATAGTCTACTTTGGACCCTTGACCCACTTCATAGCGATCTTTAGCTAATTTGAGCCGGTCATTAGAGATTTCTAGGCCCTTTTTAAAGTTGTTAACGCGTAATTCTTGACGGATGATATCGTAGTAGATATTGCTAATTAAGGCAATAAGGTTCTCAATAGAAGTTTCGGTTTGTTGGGCCCCTAATTGTTGTAGTTCAGCAAATCGATCTTTTAAAATAAACATGCCTTTCCCATCATATAATGTCCAGGCCATGGTTACCCCTGCATTTCCCGAATTCGATCGAACGCCACTTTGGTTTAAAGGGGCACGTAATCCACCAAAAAACTCCTGATTTAAACCTGATACCGCATAATTTTTTGTGGTCGTACCGTTGATGGTTGGTAAAAATCCTGCATTCCCCAACGTATTATCATTTTCTGCAATTTTTTCACGCTTTTTAGCGATTTGAATGGAGAATTGATTTTGTAATCCTTGCTGTATCGCATCTTCTAAGCGTAACGTTTCTTGCGCATCAGCAGAAAATACGCCAAGGGAGAAAATGAATAGGAGGGAAAGGGGTAAGCCAACTAGTTTCATAGGTTAATATTAAGAGGCAAAGAACAAACATAGCACTTTTGATTCAGAATTCGAAGGATCTAGCCTACAAGTCGTGATAGTGATTTTATTTCTGAAATTGCTAATTTGCAGGATGTCTATGCCGCTTATATCCCAACTAATCATTTTTCCCATTAAATCGCTCGGTCCCGTTGCGTTGCAGCAGGCTGAGGTGGATGCGTTGGGTTTGGTTGGGGACCGACGGTTCATGTTGGTGTCAGACTCGGGTCAATTTATTACCCAGCGGACACGTCCAGATTTGACGCGATTTGCGTTGAAATTATATGGGTCGGATTATTTAATCATGGACCAAGTAACGCAAAATCATCGTGTTTTAGCTGTTAATCCTGTATTGGGTGATTGGGTGGATGTGACTTTATGGGATGATGAAATTAGAGTTCGTGAAGTGGCTGATGGCATTTCTGCCTGGTTTTCTGACTTGCTGGAGGAGTCGGTTCGACTGGTTCAGATTCAATCGGAGGCGCCGCGCGAAATTCAAGCTAAATACCAAACCCAAGGATCTCAACAAAGTTCTTTTGCCGATTCGCTACCTATTTTAGTCGCTTCCGAAGCATCCTATCAAGCTGTGGAACGCCAATTGGGAACTTCATTTGACTGGATGCGTTTTCGAGCCAATATCATTATTTCGGGTGTTGAAGCTTTTGAAGAAGATACGTGGTCCGAGTTTTCACTGGGGTCTGTGCGTTTGATGGGAGCGAAGCCATGTGCGCGCTGTCAACTGGTCAATGTGGAACCGTCGACGGGTGAGGTAGATAAGTCAATGCTGGCGGCGTTGAGTACGTTTCGAAAAATGGAAAATAAGGTGTATTTCGGCCAACAAGCCGTTCCTGTAGCGCTGGGGAGATTGTCAGTAGGAGATGAAATTCACGTCGAGAAAAGCAAGGATGCGCTTTTTTAGGTTATTGCATATCAGTAGTTTGGATGTTGTTTTTGGCGCGATAGCCATGCAGGCGATGCTTTGGAACGTAATGGTTGGAGGTATGCAGCCTTGGTCTGAGCAAATGGTCTTGGGTATATCCGTTTGGATTTTTTATTTAGCTGATCGGCAATTAGATAATAGTATTCACAGGCCTTCCGATTCAATTCATTTGTTTCACGATCGCTATCCGTTATTTGTTCGTGGACTTTTACTGGTTTTGCTTATTTGCTTGGGGATTTTTTTGGCCTTTCTTTCGGCCGATTTAATTCGTTTAGGTATTTGCCTAACTATAGGTATGGCGATTTATGGGTCCATTTTGAGGTATTGGGATCGTATGTGGTTACCGAAGGAATTATTTACTTCGCTGCTCTATACTGCAGGTTTGTTTTTGCCTAGTTATGCGGCTGGAAAGTTCAGTTGGCTTTTATTCATTCATGTGGTCTTGTTGGCCCTCATGAATTTGTCATTATTTACCTGGCTAGAGGGCAAGTTGAAATTTCGTATATTATTTATGGGGATTCAATGGGCTTTGCTGGCTATTTTGCCTAGTATTTTATGGTTTTTCGGATGGGAACTTGCCATCTGTCTTGCGATAATTCAGGGGATTCATGTGGGGATTTATTATTTTAGTCCCAATTTGCAGTATCGGTGGGTTGGCGAACTTGCCTTTATAAGTCCCGTAATATATTTCGTATATGAGCTATTTTAAAAATAAAGATGCCTATCAGGCCTTGCGTTTCCCGGAATTTAGGGCTTATGTAACGGGAAATACATTTTTCACGATTGCCTTATTGATGCAAGAGGTGATTTTAGCGTATGAAATTTATCATTTGACACATAATCCGCTGGCTTTGGGTTTAATTGGCCTGGCTGAAGCGGTTCCATATATTTCATTGGTATTGTTTGGAGGGCACTTTGCTGATAATCGAGATAAGAAGAAAATCATGCAAAATTCATTGTTGGTGATTATACTTGGTTCCTGTCTATTGTTGTATTCTGCTTTGCAATTGGATTCACAGGATGCTGATTTTCATATTTATGCCATTTATTTTGTCATCTTTTTGATCGGATTAGCGAAGGGATTTTTCAGTCCTGCTGCATCGTCCTTGAATCCATTTTTAGTTCCTAAGGAAGTATTTGCTAATGCGGCTACGTGGAATAGTTCATTTTGGCAATTGGGTTCGATTTTAGGACCGGGTGCTGCTGGATTTTTGTATGCCTATGCAGGTTTAGCGGGCTCGTTGATTACGGTGATTGTGTTTTTGTTGATTGTGATGGCTTGCCTATTTTTTATAGAGAGTCGGCCTATTCCACCTAAAAATACACAGCATGATTCAATTTGGTTGAGTTTGCGAGAGGGGATCACGTATGTATTTAAGACTAAAATCATCTTATATGCGATTTCCCTTGATTTGTTTTCTGTGTTATTTGGTGGAGTTATCGCGATTTTACCGGTGTATGCGGAAGATATTTTACATGTAGGTGCGGAGGGTTTGGGGATACTTCGTGCGGCGCCATCGGTGGGAGCTGTATTGACCATGTTGTTTATGCTCTATTTTCCACCGCTGAAGCATGCGTGGCGAAATTTATTATTGGCGATTGCAGGCTTTGGATTGGCTACGTTTGTTTTTGGATTTTCAACTAATTTCTGGATTTCGGTCGTTGCCCTATTTTTTACAGGGGCATTTGATTCTATCAGTGTGGTGATTCGCCAGACGGTCTTACGGGTATTCACGCCGGATGAGATGCGAGGACGCGTGTCGTCGGTTAATGGCGTTTTTGTGAGTACGTCGAATGAAATGGGTGCTTTTGAATCGGGGGTGGCTGCGAAGTTTTTTGGCACGGTTCCCTCTGTGATTTTGGGCGCCTGCGCTACGCTCGTCTTAGTCTCTATTGTAGCGTATAAATCCAAAGATTTATTGGATTTAGATGTTCAAAAAGAGATGGAATAATTAGGCCTCTATGGCTGCTTCCCAAGCAGTTAATGTCTCAATGATTGCCTTTTTTGAGGTGTGTGCTGCCGTTATTTCAGTCACATTTTGAATGGGTGCTGTATTTTCGCCAAGTAATGCAGGCATCAATTTAAAGTAATGCGACTTGATTTTTTTATTTCCTTTTTTGTCTACGGAAATACATTCAACGATGTCTACATGCGTGATACCCACTAAACCATCTGAGGTTTTATCTTCTCGGAATGAAATCGATTCAATTAAATTTTTAGGGATATTGGTGGACTCGAGTATACTCGACCCTTGGGTATGGATTTTTTTGATTTCATGTGCCCCAATCGCCATGAAAGAAATACGTTGTTTTCCTGATTTTTCTGCAAAATAATCACCTATCGATTGAAAGAAATTACGGGTAGGTAATTGAATTACGCCTAGACCGATAAAATCAGATGGAATTTCTGAAGCAAGAAATGAAAATGATGGGGCAAGTTGAGCACACATACGTATCTATATTTTGGGCAAAAATACCGTTTTTATTTTTATAATCTGATTTTTGGTTTAGGGAATTCAAAGTGGGTGGCAAAGCCTTGAAACCAGTGATGAATTTGGGTAAATCCCTCTTTGTTTAGTGAGTAAAGGATGAATTGCCCTTTTTTCTCAGCTAAAATCAACGAAGCTTGTTTGAGTAAATCCAAATGATGCGATATGCTTGGCTTGGTCATTTGAAATTGCTTAGCAATTTCACCTGCGTTGCGCGGGCCATCCACTAATAATTGTAAGATCTCTCGCCGCGTTTGGTCATTTATGGCTTTGAATGCTGCTTCCATGGGGTTTATTAAATAATTAGGCTAATATCTAAATAAAAACTGATTTAGACAAGGTCTACCTTGCGGTAAGCCTCAATTAATTTCAATTCACCCTCTTTCCCCGGGTAGAAATTACCATGTTCCATGCCTAATACACCTTGATATCCTTTTGTCTTCACGTGTTTAAATATGTTTTGATAGTTCACCTCACCTGTTCCTGGCTCTTTACGACCTGGGTTATCACCTATTTGGATGTAAGCAATTTCATCCCAACACCGATTCATGTTGGCAATCAAATTGCCCTCATTCCGTTGCATGTGATATATATCAAATAAGATTTTGCAAGAAGGGCTTCCTACGCCCTTGCAAATACTATACGTTTGATCTGAATAACGTAAAAATAAATCTGGATTGTCACTCAATGGTTCTAACACCATCGTCAAGCGATGGGGTTCTAAGATTTCAGCTCCTCTTTTCAGTACTTCAATGACATTGCCGGTCTGAATGCCCATGGGTAATTGCCGACTGAAATTGCCGGGAACCACGGTAGCCCATTTGGCATTAACGCGCTTAGCGGTTTCAACAGCCTTGTGGCAAGCCTGTAGAAACATGTCGGTCCATGCTTTGTCGCCCGTGGTCATATGGGATTTATCGAAAAACCCATCAAACTTGATCACAAATACACCCATGTCCATACCAAGGCGCGCTAGCGTTTCGCCGATTTTTACCTGCGTTTCAACAGACCTTCCCATCATGTCATTGTCTTCTAGTGCTCGAAAGCCCATATCGTACATGAATTTTAACTGGTCAATTTCGTCCTTTCCTGCATGTTGCTGAAACATGCCAAAATGGGGAGCGTATTTTAAAGCAAAAGGTGCTTGTGCTGGTGATTTTGCTTGTGCTGATTGAGTCAAGCCTGTCGTTAAAAATCCGGCTCCTAGGAGCTGAGCGAAATGTCTGCGATCCATTTTATTTTTTCTTTAGTGTGTTTAAGTATTCCATCAAGTCAACTAATTCTTGTGTCGACATACCATCCGCCAGTCCTTCGGGCATCATGGAGTTTGGCAATTGCTTAACTGATTTTAGTGCCGATGTTTTAAAGTTTTGCGTGACGCCACCCGGTAGGCGCATCAGTATATCTGTTTCATTTTTGGAAACGATAATTCCTTGGTAGGTATCTCCCTTTTTGGTGATGATTTCAAATGTTTCGTAGCCAAAACCGATTCCAGCATTTGGGTGTAGCACCGACATATACATGCCTTCCCGTGATAATTTTGAGCCTATCTCAGATAATTTAGGGCCAAAATCAATTCCTTCATTGTCAACCTGATGACACATCGAACACTGGTCAACAAATACCTTTTTCCCGGAAGCAATCACCCCTCTTTTGGTTAATAGATCATTTAATGGAGGGTGTTTGGTTTTTGATTGCGCTAGCGCTCCGGTTAGATACCCGTTTGCTTCTAAGCGTACACCTTTTCGCCACGCCTTGCTCACGGACTCAACAACCGATGGAATTAAATCCGTTGGGATTTCTTTATTTTTTAGCGATTTTAAAACTAAGTCTTCTCCATTTGGATATGAATTGCCTAATCCACGTGCTGCGTCCCGACGGACGGAAAGCTCGTAAGTGGGTTGTTTCACCACGCGAAAAAGAAGGTTCAGACTTTCATTGTTTCCTTGCCATCTAATTCCCTCAATAATCGCTCGTTTCTGCGTATTGGTTCCTGACGTAAATTGTTTTTGGATCAAATCGCCTCTGTTTAAGGCATAGATGACTTTAGCGGTAGACCGGCTATTTTTCCCTGCCAAAAGATCTTTAAGTAGGCTAGGGGCCATCTCAGTCAAATTATATTTCTCGATCAATTCCAAATATTCATTTCCTTCAACATTTGCCAACATGCTAATTACGGTCTTACGTGCAGCGGGATTTTGCTGGATGTATTCAGTCGAAATATGACGTAAAGCAACCATCGACAGCGCAGGTTCCTTTTGCATGGACTCATTAATAAGCTGCATTAATTGGACCGATTTTTCATTTCCCGGCACAAAATCAAAAGCTCTGAAATAGCGTAATTTTTCTGTTAATGGTTTCGCCTCACGTACATACGCGATCAACTGTGGTACGGATTTCGAGGTGCGTACACGCCAAACCACATCACGATTTAATTGGTTAGCAGCTGCATAGGCATCGAACCGTTGGTCCCAATTTCCATCTGCTCCAATACCTAAAGCCTCTAAATACCAGCGGTCGCCTTCCTCATATTGCAAAGCTAACTTGGTCCAAATAGCATCCGCTTCTGGTGCTGAAATGTGACGTAAGGCAATAGCTAATTCGCGTCTTACTTGTGGATTGGCATCATTTTGTAGTTTTTGAGCGTGCGCTAACCAGTTTGAGAATGGCAGTCGTTTCATGGCACGAATGCCCAACATGCGGAAGTCAGGATTTGAATCCTGAATGGCTTTTTCCAGGTAACTCGATCCTTTTGGACCTTGTATTAACATCCACAGTGCACGCGCTTTTAAGCGAGGGTTTTGTTCGGTTTCATACGCTTCTTCTAGACCTGCTAATCCCAATTGCTTTAATTTTTGGTAGCCAAGATAACGAGTAGCTAAATTGGGGTTATTCAATGCTGCCAGTGCTCCAGATGCAGTTGTTAAATCTAGTTTGGGTACACGATATGCGTGACCTTTAGGTGCAATGCGGTAAATTCGTCCTTTCGTTTGGTCTCCTGCTTGATGTCCTCCTACGCCTGGATCATACCAGTCGGCCACAAAAACGGATCCATCAGGTGCAACAGTCACGTCTGCAGGACGAAACCATTGATCTTTCGAACCATCAATCAGATTAACTATACTAGCTTCAAATCCAGCTCCTTTCGGTTTGACAGGATAGGCGCGAACGACATTGGGCCCTGCGTCTGCATGAAGCATTTGGCCTTGAAATACAGGAGGCAATAAATTTCCTTCATAAATGAGCATACCCGTGGGCGATCCTGATCCAGTTTGTAATAAATTAGGCATGGACCCTGGGTCATTTAAATGCCAGTGGCGCAAGGGTATTTCAGATTCGATATTGGTGCGATTGGCTGACCATCCTGCTCCGGTCATTTCATCCGTATAGCCATAGTTTCCATGCTCGAATACGGCATTAATACGTACACCTTTGTTTCCGTCATCATCATTATCGGATTGCCAAAGCGCCCCGTATGAGTCAACGGCCACTTCAAAGTTATTTCGGAAATTGTGTCCCAGGCATTCGACTTGTGATCCGTCTAGGTTACAACGAAATACCATCCCTTGCTTATACTTTGCGGGTCCGATGGCATCTCCATCTTGATCAAGGACAGGTTTGCCCTTGGCATCTAGTAATTGCTTCCCCTCATTACCAAAGTTGAAATACAATTTACCATCAGGTCCAAAGGTAAAGGCATGCGCACCATGATCATGTTGTTCGCCACCAATGCCCTGAAAAAGTATCTCTTTTCGGTCGGCTACGCCATCACGATTATCGTCAAACATTTTCCACATGTAGGGGCTCTGTGATACAATAACCATGGAATCAAGTACTGCGATGCCTAGTGGAGCATTTAGTTCGGGTGATTGATAAAATATTTTCTGAGCATCTGCTACACCATCGCCATTCGTGTCTTCTAAAATTAAGATACGATCACCTTTTGGGTTCGTGGGATTGCCGCTAATGGCAGGTCGGTAATTATACGCTTCTGTTATCCAAATCCTACCCTTGGAGTCGATGTCCATATTGGTGGGATTTTTCAACATCGGCTCGGTGGCGAATGTGGTGATTTGAACTTCGGGATGTACGACTAAATTGGCGTGAAATTGATTCAATGAATCTGGGCTGATCGCTAAACTAGGTACTGATTTTACTTGAAAGGCACTGATTCCCAGCATGCTTATGCAGGAAACCGCGATCAATAGCGGCGCGTAATTTAGTTTCATAGGGAATAGGTTTAAGCAAGGTGCTTTGGCATAAAATTGCCTTTTTTTGCTCAAAATTCCAAATCTCTAAAAAAGCTGTTTATCTACCGATGAAGCGGTTTATTTTGCTTCGGAACTTGAGGTAGGCCAACGTACTTTCAGTGCTAATCAGGTTGTCACGTACGAGCCATTTGAATTTTCTGAAACTTAACTCATTGAACATAAAATAGGCGACAAAAAGGTGATATATCTTTTTGAGTGGCGCAGATTTATGTTCTAGGCAATTGATTAATAAAAGATGATACTCGCCTAAGATATTTCGTATCGCCTGATTGTATTTGAAAGCGGTGTATTCATTTATTTTTGAATACATGAACATGCGATTTTGAATAAATTCTTTTGATTTGGTATTATCGGTGAAACTTTGTCCACCTAGGTTTTTGCGATACACCGACATGCATTTGTTGATGTAGCCAATGGGTCCTTTTTCAGCTAAAATTACATACATGGGAATATCGCCGCTTTTACAATCCACAAACCAATCGGGTAGGGTAGATACATATTGGCGCCGCATCATGACACTTGCGGTGGCCATAAACCAAGCTTCTTTTTCTGTAACTAAATCTGCCGTATTTGTCCAAGCGGCTTGGTCGGTGCTGTTAATGTTTTCATTTAGCCTCCCACTTTCGTCTTCATAAACAATTTCAGCATTGTGAAAACATGCAGATGCATGTGGGTGGGTATCCAGAAAATCAACTTGTTGTTGCAATTTGGTATTATCTGTCCAATAATCATCTCCTTCAATAAAGATGACATATTCGCCACGGCACTGTAAAAAGCAATGTAGGAAATTGGCCTTTCCACCTACATTTTCTGAACGAATAAATGCTTTGATTTGAGTCGGATGTTGGTTAGCGTATTCAGCAACAATGGATGCTGTTTCATCGGGTGAATGATCTTCACCTAGTAAGATTTCATAGCTAAAATTGACTTCTTGGCTTAAGATATTGTCCAAACATGTCCGAATGTAGGATGCATGTTTATAGGTAATTAGGCAAATACTTAATTTAGGATTTTCCGGTAGGTTTGGGTTTCCAAAGACGTCTTTATCTAAATAGCTATAGTTCATTGGATTAGGATAAGGTTGCGAAGCCAATTCCCGTTTCACCAAAACCATTCCCATTATAAAACATATAGGTACGTTGGTTACTAGTAAAGACATGTGGATATTCAACCATAATATTTTCCCAGCTACTTTCGGGTGATATATCTAAACCTGCTGTTTCGATTTTAGTCCATGTAAGTAAATCGGTGCTGACCGCGCATTTGATGCGATAAGAATTGGCTGGATCTTCCCGGTAATTCGTCGACTTGCGAATGGCATACCAAAGGTAATATGTGCCATTCAGGGCCAAAACAGATGCTTTTGAGATTCCTCCTTCGCCTGCTTCTAAACCGATAGCCGTGCTGTTGAGCGGAGTCCAATCGATCAAATTTTCGGATGTGGCAATTTTAATATCGTAAATAGGTTCGATGCGCCCATTCAATTCTTCCCATTGGCGGCATGATAAATAATAACCGTAAAAGAGATTGTCTTTTTCGATAATGGAGATGGTGCCTACATAGCCAGGCTCCCGGTGGGAGGTAGCAAACACAGGTCCGGTAGAAAATTTTTCCCAGGTCTGCCCTTGGTCTTTGCTGATGGCGAGACCTAGATTGTTATGGTATGGTACGTCGATTCGATTGGCCCAACCGATGTAATAAAGGTATTTTAAGTTGCCTACTTGCCAAATTTCGGTGGGCATAACACCTGCCCAATCAAAACTTCCGCGTGCACCTGGTTCTAAAATAGGACCTTCGCCATGGCGTAGGATGTGAGCAGGATTACCCTCTTCCACATCGAAATAGTAGGGTTTGCTGGGGCCGCGATTTTCTCTTTTGGAATAATAGATACGCCAAAAACCATCGTGATGTGTGTCTACAATGGGTACTTGAGCATGGCAAGCGTTGAAAATGTTACCTTGTTTAATCCATTCCATAAATCTGCGCGTGGACGTTTATCCACGCGCAAAGATAGAATATTATCGTATAGTTGAGAAATTCGTCGGGCTCATGTACATAGTTTCTACCTTGTCCACAATTTTACCGTCCTTCTCTGAAGCTTCTTTGACAGCCAGCCATTTGGGGTCTAAACGGAATGCATCAAAACTCGCTTTTCCAGCTGCTTCACTTTTGTGCGCAAGGAAATACAACAGTTTGCTTGGTGATCCATCTTTCGGAATGGTCGTAAAGTAAGCAATGTTATCCATGCCGTGTTTCTTGAATAATTTGGTTGTGTGATTTCTGAAGCGAGCTAACACATTAGGTAATTTATCTGGCATGGCAGTGTAGGTGCGCATTTCAAACGTCCGATCTTCTGCAGCTTTTGAAGGCTTTATTTGTGGACTAAAATCAGTTGCTTGCATGAAAATGCTCGTCACCTTGGCAACAATCTTTCCGGATTCTTCCGATTTTTTAGCGACTTCTTTCCATTCTGGATCCCGGCCAAAACGCTTCCACGAAGAATCGCGTTCTACCTGACTTGGGTAGGAAAGGATGTAGTATAAAGCATTTTCGGTGTTGTTATTTGGGATCCAATAGCCCACATTCGTCATTCCGTGTTTTTCGAAAATCTTGGTAGTATGGTTGGTAAACCGACTAATCAACGCGTCTAAACGCCCAGGATGGCAATAATAAATACGCATTTCATAGTAACGAGAATCTGGTTTTTTAGCTAATGTGCCAAAGGAAACAGCGAGCATCAGTAATAAAGTTAGTTTTTTCATAGGTTGTTAAAAGCTTGAATTCCCAAGTTAGGATTTGATTGGTAAATTATTGTCCTGAAGGTCACAATTTTAGTTTAATCGACGCGCTAAAATATGTTGGACACCCGCAAAAAGCACCTCCGGTTTCAATGTGCGCCACTGAAGTACATTTAAATTTCCTCCAAAATTGATGTAATAATCTACGTGGTATTTTTTCCATTCCTCCTCTACAAAGGGGGCAAATTGTAAGGCTGCAATCCAGCCATCTTCAACTTCCTCAAACCACTCAGCATAATAATCATCCTCAAAACTGCCATGAAAGTTGAATACATTTTCTCCCAAAAGGATGAAATGCTTGATGCCGGCAGCGAGTAAATGATCAACAACTTGGCGCTTGAATAACATAATGTCATTGTGCAAGGTGTCATTCCATTCACCAAACAACTCAATGATGCTGAATTGCATATGGTAATCGCTATATAGAATCTTGCAATACAAAGTCTCCGAATCAATTTCATCCCACAAGGGATGAATGTAGTACCCATAGATGTCGTGCTCATATTCCGTTTGTGAATAGGAGCGACCATAAAATGGCGATTTCTTATCATGCGACGCATTGTACAGGGATTCCCATTGAAAGGAAGGCTCGATCTCTTGCATAAGCCTCAAAATAAGCGTAAAAGGTCCACATCCACAACATATTTCGCAAGGAACCAGCATGCAACCAATTGATTGATTCATGCATCTAGCTTGCCGATTCAAAAAATATATTTCAGCATACACAGTACCTTGCATTGCAAAGTACTATAATTTTTTATAGTTTTGCCAATCGAACAAATCAACCGCTATGAAAGTCAAAGCATTACTTCTTGTCGCTTCTTTTTTTCTACTCAGTCAATCTGTCTTAGCCTTAGGATTACCCACTCGCTTATATCCTGCCAAAGTCATCAAAAAGACAATTCAGGTAATCGTTAAGAAAGTAGGGCGCT
The DNA here is from genome assembly GCA_027485075.1 of Cytophagaceae bacterium. Taxonomy (GTDB): domain Bacteria; phylum Bacteroidota; class Bacteroidia; order Cytophagales; family Spirosomataceae; genus Aquirufa. The sequence continues at coordinate 164 of JAIXRT010000051.1, read as the reverse complement.
AAATCCTAAATTTTCCGTTAATTTTGAGCGTCTAAACCAAACGTTCATGTTGTTTGCATCTATTTCTTGGAGTCCTGATCCGACCATAATCGATTTATTTGGTTTCCCAGTACGCTGGTATGGTTTGTTTTTTGCATCTGCCTTTTTAGCCGGATTCCAAATCG
>JAIXRT010000214.1 GCA_027485075.1 Cytophagaceae bacterium | reverse complement strand
GACCAGGCATTTAATGCGGATGTGACGGATCGCAACTTTTCTGGACAGGTTACATTAGCCTATAAGCAATCGAAAAATTTCAACACCTTCTTAACTTATTCCACAGGTTACAAGCCAGTGGGCTTGAATTTAGGTGGATTGCCTACGATCAATGGTCTGCCAGCATTAGATTTAGCGACCATCAAACCGGAAGGTACTAAGCACCTAGAGGTAGGATTTAAAACACGTCCAAGTGTGAATACGACGTTTAATTTAACGGCCTACAATACGGATATTTCAGATTACCAGACCCTTGTTCAAACGCCTGATCCAGCGGTTAACCGCGGGTATTTGGCGAATGCAGAAGGTGTTCGCGTGCGTGGAATTGAAGTCGATGGAACCTTGAGTTTTACAAAGCACTTCTCGCTTTATGGTAATGTGGCCTATACGGATGCGATTTATACTTCGTTTACGAATGCGCCAGTTCCTTTAGAGGAAACGGGTGGTAAGGCCACGTATAAAGATGTGTCTGGCGGCCAACTTCCTGGGGTATCTAAATGGGCTGCATCCTTTGGAGCAGAGTTCACTTCCGTGGCTAAAGTTTTAGGCCAAACAGGGGAATTCTATATCGCAACTGATGTCTACGCACGTTCTGGTTTCTCTTCAAGTCCGTCGCCTTCTAAATACCTAAACGTAGAAGGCTACTCCTTATTGAATGCACGCATCGGTTTCCGTGCCGCCAAAGGGGTTAGTATTTCGATTTGGGGTAGAAACATCTTAGACCAAAACTACTTCGAACAATTGCTGCCAGCCGGTGGTAATGCAGGACAATATGCCGCCGTTTTAGGCGATCAAAGTACGTACGGAATTACGCTGCGGCATTCGCTTTAATATATAGCTAATAGGCCGCTTAGGAATCCTGAGCGGCTTTTTTATGCCAATCCCATAATACGATATCCCATCCAATTCCTCCATAGGACAAGGTATCGATCACTTGAAAACCCCGTTTTTTGTGTGCTTTCAACGAGCGGGCATTCGCTTGAGCCACATCAGTCACGCAATAGGTGTATTGATCAGCATAATAATCCCGAAAACTCCCGTAGAGTTTTTGGACCAAATCCTGACCCCGATAATTCTTTGACACACATAATTGAGCGACGATCGCATAATTTTCGATGGGATTCCCATGAAATACACATCGCTCGATGTTCTGAGCTAAATCTGCCAACAAGGGATGTTGGCGAGCCGTTTCGGGTAAAGCCACCAAACTATATCCGACCACGGCATCTCCATCTTTGGCAATAATACCGGGGCTTGCTTCATTTAATTTCTGCAAAAAGGGCAAGTCGTATTCAGCCATTAAAAAGCCTTGAGTTAGGGCTTCTTCATCCGAGATGTTTTTTCTTAAATTGGCTTTTTGCAGGTTTAATATGCCTACTAATTCCTGATCTGTTGTTGCAATTTGTATTTGGACCATGTAGTTTTAAACATTCATCGACAAATTAAACTAGAATGATTCAAATATTAGTCACCGGAGGAACCTTTGACAAGGAATACAATGAACTTGATGGCTCACTCTACTTCAAAGAAACACATCTTCAAGAAATGCTCGAAAAAGGGCGCAGTAGACTCGATCTGCAGATTGAAACACTTTTCATGAAGGACTCGCTTGAATTTACCGAAAATGAGCGCGCGAAAATCCAGCAAGCTTGCGCAAAAGCATCTAGCGACCGCATCCTCATTACGCATGGTACAGACACCATGACGCAAACGGCAGAATATTTGGCAAACCAAATCTCAGCTAAAACGATTGTTTTAACCGGTGCCATGATCCCATATAAATTTGGTTCTTCCGATGGGATGTTTAATCTAGGAAGTGCACTCGCATTTGTTCAAATTCTCCCTCCTGGCGTTTACATTTCCATGAATGGTAAAATTTTTGAGGCCGGCAACGTGCGAAAAAACTTGTCCAAAGGGGAATTTGAAGCAATTTAAAAACGTGATCGCGCCGATCTTGGGTTAAATATGTCAAGTTTTTGTGTCATCGTGTGTGAAATTTCGCAACTTTGCACCTTGAATTCATCAGCATATTATGTCATCAACAAATTCGCTTAAAGAAGAAGCCCTCCATTACCACGCCAAAGGCAGACCCGGTAAAATCGAGGTGATTCCATCGAAAGAGACTGCGTCCCAAAAAGACTTGACGCTCGCCTACTCACCTGGCGTAGCTGACCCGTGTTTGGAAATCGCCGCTAATCCAGAAGACATTTATAAGTACACGGCTAAAGGAAACTTAGTGGCTGTAATCTCTAATGGTACCGCCGTTCTCGGCCTCGGCGACATCGGTCCTGGAGCAAGTAAACCTGTCATGGAAGGCAAGGGGCTCTTGTTCAAAATATATGCCGATATCGATGTTTTTGACCTAGAATTAAATACCAAAGACGTCGACGAATTCGTTCGTACCGTTAAAATATTAGAGCCAACTTTCGGTGGAGTGAACCTCGAGGACATTTCCGCTCCCGAATGTTTCGAAATCGAAGAACGCCTTAAAGCGGAATTGAATATCCCGGTCATGCACGATGACCAGCACGGAACTGCCATTATCTCCGCGGCAGCGCTATTAAATGCGTTGGAAATTGTGGGGAAAGAAATTGCAGACGTAAAAATTATCATCAACGGTGCCGGCGCTTCTGCGACTTCCTGCACCCGTTTATATTGTTCATTGGGCGCCAAAAAAGAGAACATTTTAATGTTTGATTCCAAAGGCCTCATTCATCCAAGCCGTACAAATTTAGATGGTCGGAAATCTGAATTTGCCAATGGTCATTATCCAGTCGAAACGACCCTGACCGAAGCGCTCGTTGGCGCCGATGTATTCGTGGGCCTATCCAAAGGAAACATCCTCACCGAAGAAATGATTATCCCGATGGCTAAGGATCTCATCGTTTTTGCGATGGCAAATCCGACGCCCGAGATTTCTTACGAAAAGGCGATGAACGCGCGTAAAGACATCATTTTTGCTACCGGCCGCAGCGATTATCCGAACCAAGTGAACAATGTATTGGGCTTCCCGTATATTTTCCGTGGTGCGTTAGATGTGCGTTCGAAGGTCATCAATGAAGAAATGAAATTAGCCGCGGTATATGCCTTGGCTGATTTGGCCAAAAAGCCAGTTCCTGATATCGTTAATTTGGCGTATGATCATGACAACCTGGTTTTTGGCCGTGAATATATTATCCCCAAACCGGTTGATCCGCGTTTGTTGACAACCGTCGCTCCGGCTGTTGCCCGCGCCGCGATGGAAACAGGAGTGGCTAAGTTCCCGATTCAAGATTGGGATGCCTATGAATTGCAATTGTCGAAACGTTTAGGTCTGGATAATACGTTGATGAAAGTGATCATCAACAAAGCTAAATCGAAACCGAAACGTGTCGTTCTAGCGGATGCGGAAAACCTTTCTGTTTTGAAAGCGGCGAAAGAAGTTCGCGAAGAAGGCATCGCAACGCCAATCTTGTTGGGTAACCGCGAGGTGATTGAACAGATGCTTGCCGACAATAAAATTGACTTACCTAATGTCGAAATTATTGATCCGTATGTTCCGGCAACGAAGGAAGATAAGGCACGTTCTGCGCGTTATAGCGAGGAGTTTTTCTTACGCCGTCAGCGTCAGGGATACAACAAAGCGGAGGCCCAAAAGATTATTCGTCGGCGAAATTATTTCGGTAGTATGATGGTGGACATGGGTGATGCCGATGCCATGATCGGGGGTATGAGCCGGAATTATCCAGACACGGTTCGCCCAGCTTTACAGACGATTGGCCGCAAGGAAGGCGTGCAGAAAGTGTCAGGTATGTACATTTTGATGACGCGTTTTGGTCCGTTGTTTTTAGCGGATACGACCGTGAATTTTAATCCAACCGCAGAAGAAATTGTGGAGATTGCGGAGCTTTCAGCGAAGCAAGTGGAGAAGTTTAACATCAAACCGCGAATCGCGTTGAGCACGTATTCCAACTTTGGAAGTGCAGATGGGGATGATGCGAAAAAGATGAAGAAGGCGGTTCAGATATTGAAGCAACGCAATCCGAAAATGATTGTTGACGGGGAGATGCAAGCGCACTTACCGTTCAATTTGGACTTGATGAAAGAGAATCACCCGTTCAGCGATTTGGCGGAACAGGGGGCGAATGTCTTGATTTTCCCGAATTTATCTTCGTCTAATATTGCGTATAACTTGGTCAAAGAAATTGCGGATATCGAAAAAATTGGTCCTATTTTATTGGGTCTGAAAAAGCCGGTGCACGTGGTGCAGCTCGGGTCAACTACCCGAGAAATCGTCAATATGATTGCCATCGCGGTAGTGGATGCGCAAATGAACAAATAAGAAAAGGGGGCAAATGTAAAGCCCCCTTTTT
>JAIXRT010000044.1 GCA_027485075.1 Cytophagaceae bacterium | reverse complement strand
TAATTTGAATAGCGAATTCCATATTGAATGGAAAGTCGAGGACTTAATTTCCATTCGTCCCCAACGTAGGCCGACAATTCCACCCCACTTTTATTTGACTGACCAAACTCCCGTCTGTCCCCATTCGATGACGCAACCGCTTTACCTGGAGAAAATTGATAGGTCAAAACCTGTGCCCCAAAAGTTAAGGTATTATCTGGCGTCAGGTAATATGTGAAGTCAGGTTTGAAACTTAAATTTTCAATATTCGATGTCCAGCGAAATGCATCCGATGGACGCTTATTTTTCAAATCTGAATCCAATAAATAATCATAATTACTGTAGAAAGCCGTGGCATTTAAGAACAACTTATTCGAGAAGACGTGATTCCAGCGCGCCGAAATCGTGCTATTCCCCCAATTGAATCCAAAGCCTGTACCAAAAACATCTCGACCGAAATAGCCAGATAAAAACACCGTATTCTTCGAGTTGATGTTGTAATTCACTTTGGCAGTCAAATCGTAAAAATTAAACGCAGCATCTGCATTATTTCCCGTTAAAAACGGCTTAGCCAATACGTCAATATAGGAACGTCGCGCAGCTACGATAAATGATGCCTTGTCTTTAATCAACGGCGCTTCAATGGAGATTCGAGAAAAAATAACCCCAATTCCCCCATTTACCTCGAGTTTTTTGGCATTACCCTCCTTCATTTTAACATCTAAAATAGACGAAACTCGACCACCGTACTGCGATGGAATTCCACCTTTAAATAACTTGACATCCTTTACTGCATCCGGATTAAATACCGAGAAAAAACCAAATAAGTGAGAGGAGTTATACACCGGAGCATCATCCAATAGCACTAAATTCTGATCTACTCCACCTCCACGCACATTAAAACCGGAGGCACCTTCGCCCACTGTAGAAACACCAGGAAGTAGTTGGATCGCACGCACTAAGTCAACCTCACCTAATAAAGCAGGAATTTTCCGAATGGTCTTGATATCAATTTTATTGACAGACATTTCAATACCCTTGACATTTTCATCTAAGGCATTCGCTAATACGCGGACCTCAGCTAACTCATTGGAAGCAGGAGCTAATTCAATATTTAAGGTTTGATTCTTGGAGGAAAAAGTAACTTTTTGCTCTTGCTTGACATATCCTGAAGAAGAAAAAACTAAGGTGAAATCACCCGGCTGAACCGATAAACTAAAGAAACCGTATGTATTCGTTACGTTACCCGTCTTAAGTTCTTTGATATATATGCTGGCTCCAATTATACCCTCTCCACTTGTGGCGTCTTTAATATAACCACTCAACGTTGCCTTTTGAGCAAAAGAAGTAAATCCGAGGAACAAAAAGATAAAAATCAAAAAGTGGCGTGCCGACATATATTTAAAAATAAACCACAAAGATAACGCCAAAAGGACCGATTTGTTTTATTTGGCAATTTTTAAAATATTTCGGTAATATAATTCCGTTATGTATTTTAAAAAAGATTTTTTCGTAATTTGCTTTCACTAGCCAATAAACCTGACGCATGGATCTGAAAATTTTTGGAAAAATCATACGCGAAAAAAGAAACAACCTCAATCTAAGGCAAGAAGAGTTAAGTGAAAAGAGTGGTGTAGCCATCAAAACGATCCATTCCATTGAACTCGGAAAAGGAAACCCTGCCATCAAAACTATCTTACGCATTTTTGATACACTCGAACTCGATTTCATCGTCGTTTCAGCCAAAACAACTGCAAATCAATAAATTATGGAACAAGCCATTAGTTTCGAACGGGTACCAACCCACATCTTTGATGACTCAGAAAAAGCATCAAAAGCTGTTGCACATGAAATCGGTGCACTGATTAGACAGCACAACCAGGATAAAAAACCAACGGTACTGGGATTAGCCACCGGCTCATCTCCCAAGAAAGTCTATCAGGAATTAATTCGCCTCCATAAGGAAGAAGGTTTAAGTTTCAAGAACGTTCATACCTTTAATTTGGATGAATACTATCCGATGGAACCTGATTCGGTACAAAGTTATACCCGCTTCATGAAAGAGCAATTGTTTGATCATGTAGACATACCGGTAACAAATTACCATATTCCTGATGGAACTCTTGCCTATGATAAAATTCCAGAGTTTTGCAGAGACTACGAAGAGAAAATCGAGAAACTAGGCGGATTTGATTTCTATTTATTAGGTATTGGACGCAATGGACACATTGGTTTCAACGAACCAGGCTCGATCATCACCTCAAAAACGCGTTTAATGACGCTCGACATCCTAACGAAAATCGATGCAGCGATTGACTTTGGTGGATTAGAAAAAGTACCCAAAAAAGCCATTACGTTAGGGATTGATAAAATCATGAACGCAAAACGTATTGTTTTGCTTGCTTGGGGAGAACATAAAGCGGAAAGTGTTGCTCGGGCTGTGGAAGGACCTGTTACCTCCGAAATCCCTGCTTCCTATTTACAGCAACACCCAAACACCACCTTCATTCTAGATGAAACGGCCGCTTCCCTACTGACACGGATAAAAACGCCCTGGGTCGTAGATTCTGTTACTTGGGATCGTAACATGATTAAAAAAGCAGTTACTCACTTATCCTTGACGCTGGGTAAGCCTGTTCTTAAACTGACGACGAAAGATTATAACGAACATGGGATGTCTGAATTACTTTCCTTGTACGGTCAGTCGCACGATATCAATATTGAAGTTTTCAATTACCTGCAACACACCATTACCGGTTGGCCCGGTGGCAAACCTAATGCCGACGACACCCATCGTCCGGAACGCGCCTTCCCAGC
>JAIXRT010000151.1 GCA_027485075.1 Cytophagaceae bacterium | reverse complement strand
TGTCCCCCGCTCCTTCTGTACACCGGACAGGTATTAAAACAAGCCGCACAGCGGATACATTTTAAGGAATTCTTGTATTTCGGATCGGCGAGCTGACGCGTACGGCCATTATCCAATAAAACGATATGCATCTCCTGCCCTTCGCGTGGCTTATGGAAATGAGATGAATAAGTGGTGATTAATTGCCCGGTAGCACTTCGCGCGAGCAAACGCAAAAACACCGCTAAATCTGCTCGCTTCGGGATAATCTTTTCGATACCCGTGCAAGCAATGTGGACTTTCGCTAAATGTGCGCCCATATCCGCATTCCCCTCATTCGTACAAACCACAAATTCACCCGTTTCTGCTACCGCAAAATTCACACCCGTAATCGCCACCTCGGACGCCAAAAAGTGGCCTCTGAGATGTTGACGAGCCGCTTCCGTTAAAAACTGTGGATCTTTATTTCCCTTAGGCGTACCTAAATGTTGATGAAAGGTCTCCCCCACATCCTCCTTCTTCAAGTGAATGGCAGGTAAAACGATATGGCTAGGCGCTTCGTTCCGAAATTGAACGATGCGTTCGCCTAAGTCGGTATCTACTACATCGATGCCTTTGGATGCCAAATAGTCATTGAGATGGCATTCCTCGGTCAACATGGATTTACTTTTAACAATTGTTTTTGATCCTTGCGCGGCGATGATGCTGTGTACAATCGCATTGTGTTCAGCAGCATCCGCTGCCCAATGGACGTGAATGCCGTTAGCTATTGCTTTGGCTTCAAAGGCCTGTAAATATTCACCTAAATTCGCTAAAGTATGATCTTTGATTTGCGAAGCATGTTCACGCATAGCCTCCCATTCAGGTAAAACTTTCGAAGCCTTGTCACGCTTTGCACGGACAAACCACAAAGTTTCATCATGCCAGTCGGTCCGCTCTGCGTCCGAAATAAATTTCTCCGAAGCTTCCGAGTGACTAAGCATGATTTAATATTTCTACAATGTGTTTCACTTGTACTTTAGAGCCTTGTCGGCGCAAAATCCCTTCCATGTGCATTAAACATGAAGTATCTGCACCCGTGATATATTCTACTGCATTCGCATCATGTTCTTTGATGCGATCCTGACCCATCTTTACCGAAACGGCTTCTTCCGATACACAAAAAGTACCTCCGAATCCACAACACTCATCTTCCCTTTCCGGCATGACAACTTCAACCCCACTGACCATGGAAAGTAAATCCTGTAATTTCGAAAACGGCTTTTCATTGCGCTCCGACATCGAACTAAGGCGCAACCCACGTTGCCCATGGCAACTTTGATGCAATCCGACGCGATGAGGGAATTTCGCAGGTAAGCTTGATACTTTCAAAACATCCGTCAAAAACTCACAAATTTCATATACCGAATTCCGAATTTTCTCAGATGGATGATGTTCTTTCAAGTGCAATACGCAGGATCCTGATGGTCCTACGATGTAATCAAATCCTTCAAAATTATTGGTAAAATTAGTATCACAACCCTCCGTCGCAGATGCAAAACCCGAGTTAGCCATCGGTTGGCCACAACAGGTTTGGTCTTTCGGAACGATAACCTCGCAGCCGAGTTTCTCCAACAATTCCAAACTCGCCACCGCGACTTGCGGATAGAATTGGTCAATGTAACAGGGAACAAACAGCGCGACACGCATATTAATATCGTTTCAATTGAATTAAATTCTTGGGAGTTTCCCCCTCGTAAACCATCAATGCAGCACCTAAAGCGCTTGCCTGGGCCACTTCGGCGGCATAAACCTCAAGTTCAGGAAAGGCTCGCGCTAATAAACGCATGTACCATTCATTTTTACTAAAACCGCCATCCACCAGCAATTGTTTGACAGGTGCATCTTGCAGCATCAGGTTCAAACTAAAGATTTGTTGGCCTACCAAATCTACCATGAATTGGTCATACGCCGAAGCCAAATCTGGAAAATCATTTAAATCCCTTGAAGCAAAGGCTGATTCAAAAATGGACGAGTTCGCCCCGAATAATGAAAAAACACGATCTGAAAATTTCAAATCCTTAAACGACCCTCCAAAATGCTTCTCCATGCGAGCCACCTGCTCCTCATGAAAATGTCCTCCAAATAAGCGAGAGGCCTTCACTGGTTTCCCGTTTGGCTGTAAATAACACAAGACATCATTTGCCAATTCATCCGCATGTAGGGGTGATTCATTGAACGGATGCATGGCAATACACCAAGTACCGGTCGATAACAGCACAAAATCCTCTGAAATACATCGTAAATAAGGCACTAATGCGGCGGAAGAATCATGCAGACCAAGACCGTAATGAATCCCGTCAATTTCCAGACTAGACTCGGTAGAAATAGGAGCTAATTTATCTTCAATTTTAGAGACCCAGGGATGGTATTGACCTGCATCGAAATCCCATAAAGCTGTATGGCAACCAATAGACGTGATCTCGGAAACAAGACGACCTGTAAATAAAGAAGCTAAATAGTTTGGGAAATGTAAGGCCTTAAATACCTCCGACCAAAAAGGTCTAAACGTAGATTCGTAAACCTGCAGGCCTGAATTTAAATTTCCCAAAATGGGCGATGCTGTCTTGCGCGCAAACTCGTTCTCTCCTCCAAAATCCATATATGGAAATGGAGTAGACACGGGCTTTAAATAATTATACAAAGGCGCCACTGGATCGCCTGCCCCATTGACATAAACAAAAGAAGCGCCATAAGCGGAGAAATTCAAACCAATAAGCTCAAATTCGGGCATTTGGAAGAGCTCCGTAAACGTATCAATAATCCACTGTTGGAGCGCGGCTAAATCCTCACAAGCAAAGCCATCTTCATCTAAAATCTCCGTGAAAGCTTGCTGTTTTTCAAACACAATCTCGAAAGCAGTTGACCAGAGAAAGACCTTTTTATTGGTCTTCCCAATGTCAAATACCGCGATTACTGGTGTTCTCAAATACATCTTATAAACCCGTCGCTACTGTTTTTGCTCCGCGTGATTTAATTAACTGTTCACGCATTTTTTCCTGACGGAACAAGGCAATTGGATCCAACGCACCGCCTAATTCCAAACGAGCTTGTGCCACCAATGCGCGTACATCCGTCCGAAAAACTGCTTGTAAAATCTCTTGACAACGCACCACATCATTCGCTTCACGAGCAGCTTCTAACGCCTTTCGATCCACTAATAAGGCCTGCGCATAAGCGATTTGAATCGCCTCCACGGATTGCAATAAATCTTCTAACGGATCTTTTACGTTGTGGGAAGCGTCGATCATCCAACCTAAATCTTTGGCATGATTCATCCCTTTTGCATCCATACCATCCACCAATTCATTGAAGATTAAGAATAACTGATATGGCTTAATCGAACCAGCGGTCAAATCATCATCACCATATTTCGAATCATTGAAGTGGAAACCTCCTAATTTACCTTCCATCAAGAGAATCGATACGATTTGCTCAATATTGGCATTCGGTAAATGGTGACCTAAATCCACCAAGGTCTTCGCCTGGGGACCTAATTTATTCACCATCGAATACGAGGCACCCCAGTCACCTACAGTCGTAGAATAGAAGTTGGGTTCATAGGCTTTGTATTCCAAATACAAAGACCAGTCGGCAGGCAACGCCGCATAAATCTCCCGCAAACTATCCACCGTTCGCTCATACGCATGACGAAAGTTCAGTTGGCCCGGAAAACAAGAACCATCTGATAACCAAACAGTTAATGCCTTAGAACCTAGCTCCACCCCATGCTTGATCACCTCAATATTATGATCAATCGCTTGTTTCCGAGTTGCCCCAGAAACGTGTTGCAAAGATCCAAACTTATAGGAATGCGCTTGATCCGCTTGGTCTTGAAAGGTATTTGAGTTCACTGCATCGAAGGCCAAACCGTGTTGGGCTGCGAGTGTACGAATCGCCGCTGGATCTGTTGGGATATCCCATGGAATGTGCAATGAAATCGCTCCTGATGATTGGTTTAAGGCATGCAATAAACCAACATCCGCGATTTTTTCTTCCAGATTACGCGGTTCGCCTCCGCCGGAGAACCGACCGAAACGGGTACCTCCTGTGCCTAGGGCCCAAGAAGGAATCGCGATTTGAAAATCCTTTAATTTCTGTAAAATCCCAGCTGGCAAATTCACCTCGGATTTCAAGAAATCTAGGCGGCGCTGGTGGCCAGCCAATAAAGCATCGTTGTGGTTCGAAATATTCATCTTCTTATCTTAAAAATCCTGCGGCTACACCACCATCTACATTCAAGGCATTTCCAGTTGACTTATTCAATAAGCCACCCACGAATGCAAAACATGCATTGGCAATATCATCCGGCAAAATAGATTCATTTAAAAGGGTACGTTTCGCATAATAAGCGGGCAATTCAGCGACCGTGATGCCGTAGGCTTTGGCACGACCCTCGGCCCAGCCACCTGCCCAAATATTCGAATCCGCAATCACCGCATCGGGATTAACCGTATTGACACGAATGTGATCAGGACCTAATTCAGCCGCTAATAATCGTGTCATATGCGCCTGAGCAGCTTTTGCGGAACCATAACCTACGTTATTAGGTCCAGCCACGAAGGCATTCTTCGACACGATGTTCACAATATCGCCGCCTAAACCTTGCTTGCGCATGACAGAAATCGCCGCTTGCGAAACCAAGTATTGGCCTTTCACTAATATGTCATATAATTTATCCCAATCGCCTTGCGTGTGCTCCAAGATTCCCTTCGAAATCGAGATACCTGCATTGTTGACAATTAAATCTACCCCACCAAAATCCAAACAAGCCTGCTTCATCGCCGCTTCAATGGATTCCTGATTCGTCACATCAGCAATGACTGTTGAAACGACATCTTTCCCGAATAAGCCAATAAACTCCGCTTTGGCCTCCGCCAAACGTTCCGCATTCACGTCATTTAAAATTACGCAAGCACCTTCCTGAGCCATCTTTTTGGCAATGGCTTTTCCGATGCCGCCTCCTGATCCGGTCACAAATGCTACGCGACCAGATAAAGCTTTTGGCTTTGGCATGCGTTGGAGTTTCGCCTCTTCCAACAACCAATATTCGATATCAAAAGCCTCCTGACGAGGCAAAGAAGTATAGGATGAAATCGCCTCCGCGCCACGCATGACGTTGATGGCATTGGTATAAAATTCCGCGGCTACACGCGCAGTTTGCTTGTCTTTGGCAAAGGTAAACATCCCCACACCTGGGTATAAAATCACGACCGGATTCGGATCTCGCATCGCCGGTGAATTCGCATGCTTGCAAGCTTCATAATACGCTGCATACATCTGACGATAATCTTCAAACAAAGGAGTCAAAGCCTCCACCGAAACATCCGATCCCAGCACCAATGGCGAAATTTTCGTCCGTAAAAAGTGATCTGGACAAGAGGTCCCCAAGGGGGCCAAGCGATCTAAATCAGTTGAATTGATGAATTGCAACACGCGCTCATCGTCGGAAAAGTGTCCCACCATTTGAACATGGGAAGAACAGAAACCACGTAAAACGGGTGCCAAAGCCGCCGCCTTAGCGACGCGCTCTTCTGGGGAAAAAGATGACATGCGCGCTCCACCAAAAACGGTTGAAGTTTTCGATTCAATGTATTCTGCACACTTTTCAATGACCTCTAGGGTATTCACGTAACATGCGTAGGACGTATCACCCCAGGTAAACAATCCGTGTGAACCCAACATGATTCCGCGCAATTGCACACCACGGGAAGCTGCTTCGTCTAAACATGCCTTTAATTGTAAGCCAAGGTCGAAACCTGGACGTTGCCAACCAACCCATCCGATTAATCCGCCGAAAAGATCTTTGGTAATTTGCTCTCCATCCTTTGAGGCAGCAATCGCAATCGCCGCATCAGGATGTAAATGGTCAATATGTTTGAAAGGTAAAAAACCGTGTAAAGGCGTATCGATCGACGGTGCTTTGGAAGACAAATCAAAAATGCAATGGTTGAATAATTCCACCATCTCATCTTCATGTTCCAAGCCACGGTACACGTTGGTTAAGGATCGAAGACGATCCACGTACAAAGCTGCGCAACCTGATTTTTTCAAAGTACCGATGTCGCCACCTGAACCTTTGATCCACATCACTTCCGTTTCAGAGCCCGTCAAAGGATCTTTATCTTGTAATTTCACCGAGGTATTTCCCCCGCCGTAATTCGTGATGCGCAAATCCGCTCCCAAAATGTTCGAGCGGTAAATGAATAGGTCAACTTCATTCCCTGCGAGTGCTGCTGCTTTAGCGTCGTCCCAGAGATACGATACGTGTTTGTACATGGTCATTAATTTTTCTTAAAACTACAGAGGTAAAAGCGCCTAACCGTCCTATCCTACCTAGGGATAGTCAATAAATTTTTCCCAGCTTTTAATGGATATTTCTTTCCTTGCCAAACAAAGCTTCCGCTCACCGTTCCCGGTAAGGTAATCGCTGCGCTGCCTGGCTTATATACAACTTGTATTTCACCCTGCGGATGTGGCACAACGCCCTCCACTTCTTTGAGATCACCTAAATGTGGCTCAATCTTCACTTTGGCAAAAGCAGGAGAATCCGAATCTACCCCTAACACAATGCGGAAAAATTCAATATTCGGACTTGAACCCCACGCATGGCAATCGGACCGGGACGTGGAAACATCAGAAGTTTCTGCCCATGTCGTCAATCCCATGTCGATGTTTTCTTTCCATATAGACAGCCATTTCAGGTAGTCGTTTCCTTTACCTACTTTGGCCAAAGCCAGATGCAAGTAATACTTAAAATAGATGGTCGTCTCCGCCATATTTTTATCGGCTATCAATTTATCTGCCACACCAGAAGCCGGCATCCCTGCTAAAATCGCCAAGGAATTAGCATGCTGCGAATATTTATCATGCACCTCAGTATCTGCATATAAGCCTCGCGAGGCATCCCAGTATAGCGCACGCAAAACAGGTTTTAATGCCTTCACCTTTGCCTCATAACGAGCTGCCATTTCCGGATATCCAAAATAACGTTCTAATTCCGCCGCATTCTGTAAGACCCAGATATATTGAAAATCAAGGACAGCTGAACGACCCGTAGGCCCCACCGGTGCAATACCCCGCGGCCACGCATTTACCCAATCCGAAAAAGTCCAGTATGGAATCTTTTGTAAGGTTCCATCCGTGCCTTCGAAACGCGCAAAATAATCGAGGATACCCCGCATGCCGGCCAACTTGTTTTTCAAGAACGATGGATCTTTTCCATAACGTAAATAATCATGCAACATCCCGATGTACCACAAAGAGAACGTAGGAATTTGTTGGTGCAAATCCGTCGGATACCGACTCAGCGTAATCCCTTCCGCAATCCGCGAATGGTCCATGTGATCTAAAGCTTGACGTACCAAACGCTCATCTCCTGCATAATACATACTCACCAGCGCCTGAATTCGTGCATCACCGATATACTGCAATTGTTCATAATAGGGACAATCCATATAGGTTTCCATCGCACATAAGCGTGCGGTTCGGAAACCAACATCCAGTAATTGAGGAATCAATGGATTATCTGTTTTCAAAGACGCTTTCGCTTGAAACGGAAAACCTGTGAACACACTTTTGAAATCTTGTAAGATTATGGCCTCCGCCTCCGTCTTCACCGTTAAGCGCACATAACGAAACGTGCGATAAGTCATCGTTTCATAAGTATGCGCATTGCCGTCGGCAATTAGGCTGTCCTTGCGTCCCAGCCAATATTTATTTTCGATATCATTTCGATTACCCTTGTGGTTGCTATTTTTAGTGGTAGTACTCAAAGGCTTCCTTTCGTAAAGTCCCTCGGCATAAGTCAATCCAATTTTGGCATCCTTGCCACCAGTAAAAGTTAATTGTGGATACGCATTGGTTAAGACCCCTTGATCGATCCAAAGATCCACTGAGCTATTGGCTGGAATCGTCATCGATTTTCCGTGAATCAAATCACCCTCCCCTTTGCGTATAGCAGCAAATCTTTGTGCAGTTAATTCCATGGCCGGAATGGAAGAAGGAGTTAACATCCAGCCGCGGGCATCGATGGAAGCCCCTTTCGTCAATCCAGGACCTAAAGATTTTGCGGAAATGAATGTGGACCAACCTTTCGCATATTCCTGTAATTCGCCAGCACCAGCCACATAATAGCCTGGAACACGTACGGCGAGTGGACTCACACCCATATTTTTAGCTACCTTCCAATCCATGCTGGTATTAAACACGGCTTGACTTGACTCGTCGGCCTGCAGTATAAATCCTGTCGCATAAGAAATTTGGGCTTCTGACTTCCCTTTACCTTCATTCCAAACTAAGGCTTCGATCATGTTTTCTCCCGCCTTCAAAAAAGGTGCAATGTCCATTGTCTCAAAATTCCAGAAATACAAATCCCCTCGTGCCGGGCCTGCGGATACCCACGTGCCATTGATATATAATTTATACCGATTATCTCCGGAAACGTGAATGATACATTTCGCTGGTTTTTCAGTCAGGGAAACCGATTTTTGAAATTTAAATACGCCGTAGTCTTTTAAGCCTTGCAGAGAATAGACACTATTCGGATTTTCCGCATAGGTAATCCAAGCGGCCTTCCAAGGCTTATTCCAAAGTTCGGGTTTGATATGTTGCCCATAGGCCAAAGGGCCTGCTAGCAGCAAGAATAGGAGAAGTTTTTTCATAGGTTTAAAGTACATGCGCGAAACCTCACGTCTAAAAAAAAGAGACGCAAGGTATTGCGTCTCTACATGATTTTATTTCTTTTTCTTCGGTTGCGCCATTTCCATGTAGTCCACAACCAAGCTACTCAAAGCTTTCACCCCTACTTGGAAATGACCTTCGTCCAATTGGAAATCAGGTGTATGATGACCAGCTACTTCATCCGCCTTTTTATTATCTGGACGTGCACCTAAAAAGAAGAAGATTCCGGGAACCTTTTGTTGGAAGAATGAGAAATCTTCCGCACCCGTATGCGCCGGAATAATACGTACCCGATCTTTGCCATTCACACCTTGCAGGGTAGGCAACATTTTATCTACCAATTCAAGATTGTTATAGGTCACCGGATATCCTGTTCCGATCGTCACATCAGCCTTCCCGCCACCGCTTTCAGCAATGTTGGTTGCGATATCCTTAATTCTTTTGTGCACTAATTCACGTTGCTCCACCCCAAACGTACGAATTGTACCTATCATGTGCGATGACTCGGGAATAATGTTTTGGCGAATACCACTTTGAATAGCTCCCACCGTTACGATCGCGGGATCTTCCGTAATGTTCACTGAGCGGGATACAATGGTTTGTAATCCCATAATTATTTGAGACGAGATGACAATCGGATCAATACCCGTCCAAGGATTCGCGCCATGTGCTTGCTTACCTTTTACCTTAATGTCCAATTGGTCAACTGCCGCCATGGTAGCTCCCGGCTTGTATTCAATAACTCCATTATCTGAACCAGCAGCAATATGCAATCCAAAAATGACATCTACTTTGGGATTCTCCAAAACGCCTTCCTTCACCATCAATTCTGCACCTGAAAGAACCATTTCTCCTTTATCATTGTAAACGCCCTCTTCAGCCGGCTGGAAAATAAACTTGACCGTTCCTGCTAAGTTGGCCTTTTCAGATGCTAAAATTTCAGCCACAGCCATCAAAATTGCCACGTGTGAATCATGCCCGCACGCGTGCATCACTCCGGTTTTTTGGCCATTGAATTCAGTTATTACTTTTGATTTGAAAGGTAAATCTACGCGTTCAGTTACCGGCAAACCATCCATATCGGCACG
>JAIXRT010000257.1 GCA_027485075.1 Cytophagaceae bacterium | reverse complement strand
ATCTGACTCACTCATTTGATGTGAACTAAACCGACGGTGATTTTTTGCTTCCAGTTCATGTAGCCAGTAACGCAACAACTTGACAGCCGGTCCTTGGAAAAACCGAAATGCACGTAGCGTTTTACGTCCAGCTCGAACTAAATCACTAAAAATGGGGTATGGCAACTGATTTAACTCCTCCAAAATAGGTTCAATCAAACCCGGCTCATTGGTGGAATCATATAGGTTTTTGGCAATCCGTAGAAAGCCTTTTTTATCAATCTCAATCGAGGCCATATAGGCCGCAAAAGCTTCTTTCTGAAATCTACGGGCCTCTTTAATTGCCTCCGCGTCGATCGCAGCTAAGGTTGGCTCATCTGAAATACCCGATTCAAGAATCCATTCCCGAAAGCGTAAATTGCAATCAGCGTCCTGCTCAAATTGTAAGCGTTCGGCTGATTTATAGCGCTCATGAGAACCAGAGGCTGAATGACCTTGTGGCTGGGTGCATTCGATCACATGTACTAAACATGGGACATATTCATCGCGGGCTAATTGGGCGGCCTGCTGATAGGCTGCAATTAAACCCGGGTAATCCCAAGCCTTTACCTGAAAAATCTCCAATCCTTTCTCCTTATCAGTTCGCTGATACCCCGCAAGGGCTTTGGAAATAGATGACTTTGTTGTCTGAAACTCGATCGGAACGGAAATTCCATACCCATCATCCCAGACAGAAAAAACAATCGGAATTTGTAATACACCTGCTGCGTTAATGCACTCTAAGAACATTCCTTCCGAAGTGGAGGCATCCCCAATTGTCGTAAAACAAACTTCCCGGCCTCCTTTTGAAAACAATTCACTATGAGGCTCTAAATCAGGTAGTTCCCTATACATTTTCGAAGCATAAGCAACTCCTAAAGCCCGTGGAATCTGTGCTGCGGTAGATGAAATTCCAGCAACGGTATTGTATGTTTCTGTTTGATTAAGCCATTCGCCTTGCGCATCTAACCACCGTGTTGCATGGTGATTATTCATTTGTCGCCCCCCCGAATGTGGGTCAAAATGAACATCTGGATGTCCATATAATTGGGCAAAATATTGCGGCCAAGTTAGGTCTCCAATAGCTACACCAATGGTCTGATCGCGGTAATATCCTGAAATATAATCGCCTCGCTGCATGGCATTAGCCAGGGCAATTTGACACAATTCCTTGCCATCTCCGTAAATTCCAAATTTGGCACGACCTGAAAATACTTCCTTTCGAACGAGCAAACTACATGCCCGACTAATCGCAGCAAGTCGATAATTATCCATTACCTGATTCGGATCAAACGTAATCCCAGGTTTAGAAAATGAATAGCAATGAGTCAAAGACAAGGGAATTTAGGAAAGTAACGTGTAAAAATACAACAAAATACTTGTCGGCCAAATACGTTCCATTTCAAACTTTTTGAAAAACTCCAGCAATTCTTTTGCCGAATCTCGCCATTGTTATAGATTTGTCACTCATCTAAGTAAACACATCAATTAACCATGAAGAAATTTTTAGGAATACTCGCACTCATTTTAGGCTTCGCTTTTCAATCGAATGCACAAGGATCAATCAAATTTAAGGCTGAAAAACACGATTTCGGTAAAATTAAAGAAGGTACGCAGGCTTCTTACAGCTTTGAATTTACCAATACAGGAAAAGCTCCTGTCGTTATTTCCAATGTTCAACCTTCATGTGGTTGCACGACACCAGAATGGTCAAGAGAACCTATTATGCCAGGAAAAACGGGTAAAGTTACTGCATTATACAACTCTGCTGGCAGACCTGGAAATTTTAATAAGACCATTACAGTTGTCAATAACGGAGAAGTGTCACAAATTATTTTAACGATTCAGGGTTCGGTTGTTCCCAAGTAAGTTTAGATAGTAAATCAAAAAAGGGTCGACAATAAATTTGTCGACCCTTTTTTTGTATTAATCTCGATTGAGCAAGGCTTTATTTTTCAAGCCATTAATCCAAGAGGCAATCTTAAGTACATCTGCGGCTGGCACATGACTCATGGGAGCCATCTCAGTCGCGTATTCTGGCCAATTTTGTGGATTCGGCTTGTACACAAGAGCTAATATTTGTTTGTCGGTATAATTACGTTTGGCAATGTCCACATAGGATGGGCCTACTACCCTACTTTCCTTTGCATGACATGCTAGGCAGGTATGCTTCTTTAACAAAGCCATTGCCTCCGCATCAGAAATAATCGATTTACCTTTTGATTTGGTCGCAACGACAGGCGTTACTTTTTCAACTTTATCGACCTGCATCCGATTTCCCTCTGATACCATCAAACGCGCCCCAGAAGGAATTTGATTTAATGTATAATAAGCCGTTTCGTGAAGCAAAGGGTCCCCAGATTCATTGCGAATACCTTCCAGCTTGAATTCGTGAATGTAATATTGACGTAACCCATCAATGACCAATCGAACGCTCCGCTTATCTGCTGAAACATCTATGGCAGAAATTTTCAAATCTTTCAATTCAATAATTGGACTTCCATATTGGTGTTGATACTTATAGATATACGACCTCAATGCATAAGATGCGGCTTTTTTAACTGAATTAACATCCACAGCTTGGGTAAAACTCAACTCAAAACCGTCGGGCTTCGCTCGAATATTTTCAATTTCAAAGGGCATTTCTCCATTCCAAAAAAGACGTTGCAACCCAAAATCAGCCTTACCTGTGGATCCCCATCCCCGTGAAGTCATACCCACAAACATCGAACCATCTAGGCCAAAACGCTCACGTAAAATTCCTGATTGAAATCCTTCTCGGTAATTGATACAAAATCCTTGATAGACACCATTCACCTTTTCTAAACCCATGCGCATGACTTTAGATTGACCTTGGTCCGCCACAAAATACTGCCCTGGGAATGGACTGAATTTTCCTTTTGTCGAGTCTTGCAATATATCGGCTGTACTAATTCCCATAATAGCATGCGGAAACCAAACAGCAGGCAATTTCAAGTTTTTAACTTTGGCAGCTGCTTCATACATGGGCGCACCATTATCCTGAATTTCCTCTAGCGTTAACTTAAATGGACTGTTGGGTTCCTTCGCCCATTTCAACCCACCTGGATTACCTGCAAAATCACCTTTCGCTAAATGCGTTACGCGTCCTGATCCTACCCAATCACCCTGATTTTCGCCATAAAAAATATCTCCTTCATCATTAATTGAATATCCTGCTGGTGAGCGCAAGCCCGCTGAATGTGGCTCCATAGTTCCATCTGGCTTAATTTTCAAAAGCCAGCCACGCCATTTGGCAAACTTACCTTCTCCAAAGCCGATCCAGGCAAGATTTAGCGTCACTAACATATCCCCATTTTTGTCAAAAACAGGCCCATACGTATATTCATGATAATTCCCAGATAACTCAAATTGATACACGGGAACGTATGAATCAGCTACGCCATCACGATCAGTATCTGTAATTTTTGTCAGCTCGCCGCGTTGCGAACAATAGAATGCACCGTCTTTATAAGCTAATCCCAGTACCTCATGAAGTCCGCTGGCAAATCGTTTGTAATGTACTTGGTGGTTTTCTTTTTGATAGGGATTTTCGATAATCCAAATTTCTCCACGACGCGTGCTTACTGCCAAACGCCCATCCGGCATAGTCGCTATACCGCCAATTTCTAGATAAATATCTTTCGGTATCGGAAGCGTCTTAATTTCATAATAATCCTGCTCTGTTTTTGCGGATTTTTTCTGTGCCCATGCCCCTATAGGAAGCAATACACACATGACGAATAAACTAGTTAAATATCTCATCTTATTACGATTACCAAATGATCTGATAGGTTAAATTTGTACCCTGAATGGCTTGTCGGCCCACCGAAAAATCAACTCCACCACCAGTCGTTTGGACAAAATAGGATTGATCTTTTAGGCCCACTAAACTTGCGTTCACAGCGGCGATTTGTTTCGGGGATGCAATGACAAAATCAAGTGCTGATTGCATGGAACTTGCGGACTTGAAATTGATCTTTCGCGTTAACCCAATATTGTTTGCAGCAGGAACAATGCGATCTTCCAATTGCATGTTAGCAGCCACCCAATCATACATAAAGACCGGTCGGCCTTGCTCCAAGCGATACCCTTTATAGACCAAATCTGATGGATTTAGTGAATCAGGTTGGGCTCGATGATCAAGAGTCAGTGGGAAACGTCCATCTAAAACAACGGTTACACCCATTGGCTCAGCTGTTTGAGGCTCACCGCGGTCATGCCACATTTGTGTCGCATCTAAGAAAGGGCCACGCCATACTTGAAGGATTGCTCCTTGTTTTAGGTCATAGGAATAATGTAATCCGGAAGGGTCACCGACATGAATAACATGCGTTTTTTTCTTCCCAAGATGGAAAGCAAAAGAGCGTTGCAAGACAGGCTCTGCATTAGCTTTGACTTCCACAAGACCTACTGCCTCGGGATCTATCATGGATTTGCGATCATGTAAAACTACGGGGTGTGATCCGATTCGCTTCACAATTAATCCCAACGCCTGCGGCCCCCACGGAAAATCCTTGATATGAATCAATTCGAGCTGATGTTTTCCCGCGGTCAAAAATGTAGATTGAGAAACCTTTTCAGAGTACCAATGTGCCCCTTGATTTAATTCCTTTCCGTCAATTTTCAATACACCACCACCGGTCCAGTGCGTTTGAAATTCATAGTTATCTGCTTCAGGAATGGTTAATTCAGCTTGATAGTGAATTAAATAATCATTCCTGGCCGTGATTACTTTAGCCGTTAATTTGGGAATAGTACCCGTCAAAACAGGGCTTGCTTGACCAATTATTGGTTCCGTAAACTTACCCGTATAGTAACTGTATTTTACTTCGCCAAGGCTAGCAGAAGGCTTATCATAGGTTTCGTAGCGGATGTTTCGAAAAGCAACTGGTCCATGATCACCTTGAATGCGTATCGGACCAAAATCTGCCTCAGCGTCGAAAAGTGCTCCGCGCGTCATACCAGAAACTTCAATATTTTCATGAATTAAAATTCCATTCAGGATAACTTTTTTGAACCGGGCGTTTTGAATTTTCTTTCCAGACGCGTCAAAACGTGGTGCTTGAAAATCAATTTCAATGGTTTGCCAAGTTCCAGGAGCTTTACATGCATTTTGCAAGGGAGCGTACCCTTCATATCCTTGATTACCTTTACCTCGGCCCTCATCCCATCGCTCATAGATTCCGCCACAATCACCAAAATTCAATTTTGTTTTGCCCCATGAATCGTATAACTGAACCTCATAGCGACCTTGTAAATAAATCCCGGAGTTAGCTCCTTTGGGTAGCATAAAATCCATCATCAACCGCATATCGCCATGATTCAATTGAAATGTTAAATCATCTGTCCGCTGGTACTTTCCGTGACGTAACGTATTTAATAAAATCCCTTTACCGGTAGCAACTTGAAAGCTAGTGTCTGTGTAGTTAGCTCGGATAGCACCTTCAATGGACCAATTGGTACTGGGTTGAGCAAAGGCTTGAAGGTCAGTTAGAGGAATTGACTGCTGAGCGAAACTGGTCCACGAAAGCAGTAGAAGCAAAATAATTTTCCGCATGAATGAATGATTAAATAGGTTCTATGAAAACAAATCTAATAAAATAACTGAACAATTTCATCGGCACAAACAGGATAGTCGTAGCAAAAAACGATACGGTATCTTTCAAAATTTGTTAATTTGGTTTTTTAGTCATGAAACGATATGAGCAAAAGTAAATTGACATCACGGTCCATCCTTATTCACCTTTTATTTTGGGCCTGTTTATTAGCATTGCCGATTATCTTGGGACCAAGCTCCCAGTCAACAGATCCTGTTGAGATGAAGCGTCATTTTCAGTGGAACTTATTTTTCTTTGTTTTTGGGCTGGCAAACATCCCCATTTTCTACATCAATACGGAGATTTTAATCCCCAAAGTCCTCAAGAAGTATAACATCTTGTTGTATTTGGGATTTTTAATTTTAGGCTATTTCATCATGGTTTGGCTAAATGATGTCATTTTTGATTTGCTTTTCCCAGAACGCGAAATAGGTCCTCGCCGAGGCGGAGGTGGCGGCATGAAACGCTTCACTTATTTGCGTATCATTTTCCAGTATTTATTTATCATCGCCATCGGAATTAGTTACCGCTTTCTTTCGGATAACTTACACGAACAAGAAGCCAAAAAAGAGGAGGAAAACGAACGTCTAAAATCCGAACTTTCCTTCCTGCGATCACAAATAAGCCCGCATTTCATGTTTAATGTGTTAAACAGCATTGTTTCTCTTTCACGTAGAAAGCCAGAAAATGTAGAGCCTGTCGTGATTAAGTTGTCCGAATTAATGCGCTACATGATTTATGAAACAAGTGACGCTAAGGTGGCCATTAGTAAAGAGAGTAATTATTTAGAATCCTATATTGATTTGCAAAAGATTCGGTTTGGGACAGACATTCAAATTAACTATACCTCCAATTCCTCAAATCCCTCCGGAACAATCGAGCCCATGCTACTTATTCCGTTTGTTGAAAATGCATTCAAGCATGGGGTAGGTATGGTGAAAAACCCAACGATCTCGATCCAGCTGATAGACACACCGGAAAAATTAACGTTTGAAGTAATCAATCAAGTAAGTAATCAAGTAACGGAGCATAAAGATGAAAGTTCAGGAATAGGACTAACCAATGTTCGACGCAGGCTAGAGCTATTGTATCCTGAGACTCATTCATTGGATATTGTGGAAGAAGATGGAACGTATCGAGTAGCGTTAACGATTAAACACGTATAAACCATGGAAGAGGTTCAAGAGCAATTTAGTGAGGTGCCAACAACCCTTTTGCGATGTATCGCGATTGATGATGAGAGCTTGGCATTGGATTTGGTGGAAGACAACATTGCCAAAGTTCCTTTTTTGAAATTGGAAGCACGCTGTCGCAATGCGTTTGAAGCAATTGAATATTTACAAAATAATCAGGTTGATTTAATTTTCTTAGACATCCAAATGCCCGGGTTAACCGGTGTTCAATTTTTGGAAGGATTAACGCATAAACCTATGGTTATTTTTGTCACTGCGTATCAGCAATATGCGGTGGAAGGATTTAATCTCGACGTCATTGATTATGTGTTGAAACCTATTTCGTTTGAAAGATTTTTGAAGGCATCTCATAAAGCGTTGGATCACTATAAAAGTAAATTAGCGCTACAAGGCCAGTCGTCTACGGCTGAAACAAAAGTTGAATATATCTTCATTCATGCGGATTATGCGCTAATGAAAATAATGCTGGATGATATCTTGTACATTGAGGGCTTAAAAGATTATATTAAAATACATGTAAGAACTCAAAAATTCCCAGTGGTTTGCCGTATGACGATGAAGTTGATAGCAGAAAAACTTCCCGCTGACGCGTTTTTACGGATACATAAATCCTTTATTGTTTCACTTAAGAAGATCGAATCTATCCGGAATCAGAAAGTGAAAATTGGCGAAAATCACATCCCATTGAGTGACAGTTATTCGGAACAATTCTACCAAACGATTGGGTATCAAAAAACGTAAAGAAATACGTAACTTTGGATCTTTGGTGAAATTAAATATATGTCCATATTAAAAAAACTTGCTGGGGAGACGCTGTCCTATGGTTTCAGTACAATTCTGGGGCGTTCGTTAAATTTCCTACTTGTTTTTGTTCACACCTGGGCATTTCTTCCCGCTGAGCTTGGTATCAATGTTAAGTTGTATGGATACATGGCTATCGCGAATATTCTGTACACATATGGTATGGAAACGGCTTATTTTCGTTTCGCCAAAGAAGCCCCTGAGAAATACTATCAACTGATTCTAACGGCTATCATAGCCACTTCGGGTGCCTTTACCCTGGGATTGTTTTTTTTCGCGGAACCGATCATGGAGTCGCTTGGGTATCCGGGAAAAGGTATTTTCCTATATTGGCTGGCCTTAATTCTAGCGATTGATGCCATCACGGCGATCCCGTTTGCGAAACTTAGACTCGAGCAAAAAATCAAAAAATTTGTCACGGCGAAGACCGTGTCCATCCTAATCAATGTAGGGCTGAACCTAATGTTTCTGTTGCTACTAAAACCCATACATACGGGTGATTTAGGTCAAACGTTACCCGCATTTTTCAAAGAGTTGTATGTACCGGAAATAGGTGCAGGCTATATATTTTTAGCCAATTTAATTGCAAACGCAAGTCTATTTTATTGGCTTAAAGATGAGTTTAAAGCCTATCGATGGCGCTGGGATTGGGAAGCATTTAAAGGTCTGTGGATCTATTCGTATCCGATTATGTTCATGAGTTTGGCAGCGATGTTCAATCTCATGTTTGATCGATTGTTACTCGAGGAATTTTTACCTGCTGGATTTTATCCAGGTAAAACTTCGCAGGATGCCTTGGGAATTTATGGGAATTGTTACAAGCTCTCTGTATTTATGAGTTTGGCGATTCAAGCTTTTAAATACTCAGCTGAACCGTTTTTTCTAGGCAAGAAATCCGAAAGCAATAGCCAGTCAAATTTAGCGTTAGTGACGCATTGGTTTGTTATTGTATGTACCTTATTGTGGGTAGGCGTTTCTGTAAATCTTTTTTGGATTAAGACCTTATTTTTACGTCAATCAATCTACTGGGAAGGTATCGGTATCGTTCCCATTTTGTTACTGGCTAATTTATTCCTAGGCGTTTATTATACACAGTCGGTGTGGTTCAAGCAAACCAACAAAACATATGTTGGCACCATCATTACCCTCGTGGGTTTAGGAGTAACCTTACTGGGAAACATCCTATTTATCCCCGTTTATGGCTACATGGCATGTGCCTATTCGTTCTTGGCGTCTAGCATTGTGATGACGTTATTAAGTTTTCTTGGGGGGCAGAAATATGCGCCGGCACCTTACAGATGGAAAAGTGATCTAGGTTACTTAGCTTTAGGTGGATTTTGCATTTACGTAGGAGGGTTAGACTGGATGTCAGTACCACTAATCACTGCGAATATGGGCCTAATCATTGTTATTGTGTTTATTGGGCTATATGAATTTAATTGGCGATCAGGTAAACCTCAGCTGAAGTTGTAAGATGAAACAGGAATTACGGACTCAATATTTGACCTTAAAGCTGAAAATCGGCCAAATGCTTGCGCGCTTAAATGAAACGGAAAGAACGATCAAGCAACTAACCGCTGATTTGGAGACCTCCAAAAATGAGTTGGCCGAAAAATCGAGGTTATTAGCTGAAGTGACTGCCAAAGCAAAAGAATATGAGAAAAGCTTTAAAAAATCAGATAAAATTGGTAAACTTGTAGTTAGTACAGACAACACAGAGGCCTCGAAAGCTGAACTGAAGAAAAAGTTAGATAGTTATATAGTAATTATAGATCATTGTATTGAGCAATTACGCAAACCATGAGTGAAAAACTACCTTGCAACCTATTATTGGGGATACAAAATGTCTCTCTACGGGTAAGTGAACAGGAAGAATCATGCGTGCGAAACGCGGCAGTATTAGTGAACCGCTTAGTTAAATTTTACGAGAAAGAGACAAACAGCACAGATCCAAATAAAGTAATGGCCCTTGTGGCGTTGGATTTAGCTATGTGTGGTATAAAATTTGATTCGGAACGCAAAGATTTGCATCACAATGTTCATTCGGAAAATAATCAGTTAATCGAACTGGTATCCGAATTTACCTTATAAAATCCTTATTCTTTTGATCAGTCTATTGAGCGCTAATGTTTAAACACACATTCGTTCTATGACTATATTATCGCTAATTATTCCCTTGTTATCACTTGCAGGCGGACTATTTGCCGGAAAAGTGTTCTTTTCCAAAGTGAACAAAAACCTCGAAGCTGATGCTCAAAGCAAGGCGGATGAAATAATGAAAAATGCGGCTTTTGCGGCTGAAAATCTTAAGAAAGACCGCATGCTCGAAGCTAAGGAAAACTTCCTTCGCTTACGTGGAGAATTTGAAGAAGAAACGCAAGCAAAAAAAGGAATTCTCCTAGAAAACGAACAAAAACTACGCGAAAAAGAGCGGACTTTAGCCCAGCAACAGGAGCAACAACGCATCGCTGATCAAGAGTTGCAATCGCAAAAACAGAGTATTCAAACGAAAGAAGAAAACTACCGCAAAAAATTCGAAGAAGTAGAAAAAGTTCGCGCTGAAGCAGAAGCCATGCTTGCGAATCAAATCAACCAATTAGAGAAAATTGCAAATCTTTCGGCTGATGAGGCACGCCAACAACTGATCGATGCATTGAAGGCTGAAGCTGAATCTAAGGCAAGTTCCATCGTGAAGCAAGCCATTGAAGAAGCGAAGTTGACCGCAACGAAAGAGGCTAAAAAAGTAGTGATTGAAACAATTCAGCGGACTGCGGCTGAAAATGCAATTGAAAACTGTGTATCTGTTTTCAACATTGAATCAGACGATATCAAAGGAAAAATTATTGGACGTGAAGGACGCAACATCCGTGCGTTAGAAGCGGCTACTGGTGTTGAATTTATCGTAGATGATACCCCCGAAGCAATTATTATCTCAGGATTTGATCCTGTACGCCGTGAAATAGCACGTCTTTCGTTACACCGCTTGGTACAAGACGGACGTATTCACCCGGCACGTATTGAAGAAGTAGTCAATAAGACTAAGAAGAATATCGATGATGAGATTATCGAAATTGGCGAAAAAACAGTGATCGATTTAGGTATTCACGGATTACATCCGGAATTAATCAAGATGATTGGTCGTATGCGTTTCCGTTCTTCTTATGGTCAAAACCTATTGCAGCACTCTCGTGAAGTGGCCAAACTTTGTGCAACCATGGCTGCTGAATTAGGACTTAATGCGAAGCTTGCGAAGCGTGCAGGATTGCTGCATGATATTGGTAAAGTTTGGCATGAAGAACCAGAACTTCCGCACGCATTATTGGGTATGGAATTAGCCCAAAAATATAAGGAACATCCAGAAGTTTGTAATGCCATCGGTGCTCACCACGATGAGTGTGAAATGACTTCCATGATTTCACCGATTATCCAAGTGTGTGATGCCATCTCAGGCTCTCGCCCAGGTGCGCGCCGAGAAATGATGGAATCGTACATGAAACGTCTTCGTGATTTGGAAGCATTGGCAACATCGTTCCAGGGTGTTCAAAAATGCTATGCGATTCAAGCAGGTCGTGAACTCCGTATCTTAGTAGATGCAGAACATGTAAGCGATGAAAAAGCATCGAATTTATCATTTGATATTTCGCAAAAAATCGAAAAAGAAATGCAATATCCAGGTCAAATCAAAGTAACGGTAATCCGTGAAATGAGAGCCGTGAATTTTGCCAAATAAGTTTCTTGATACTTTGTTGAACGGTAAATCACCTTCGACATTTTTACCTATTTTTGCTAACGCTGCTGGGATGTTCAACCCCCAGCAGCGTTTAATTTTTTATGGTTTTAATTACTCCAACAACTTCGCAACATTGGCAGGCATATTATGCCCTTAGATTCACGGTTCTACGCGAACCTTGGAATCAGCCACACGGATCAGAGGTATTGGCTGATGAAGCATCCGCTATTCACATCATGGCTATAGATGATTCAGAAAAAGTGCTCGGCGTGGCACGTATGCACGAATCAGCCTCCAGGCAAGGGCAGGTTAGATGCGTGGCGGTGGCAACAGACCAACAAGGAAAAGGTATAGGTAAAACTATTATGGGCGCATTAGAAACGCAAGCTCAAGCAAAAGGTTGGAATGAAATTGTATTAGAAGCCCGGGAGAATGCCGTGCCTTTTTATAAAAGCCTAGGATATCAAATCGAACAAGAATCATATCTGCTCTTTGGTGAAATTCAACATTACCGCATGAAAAAAGCGCTACCCCTTTCGGAATAGCGCTTCAAAATTAATGGCTATGTTCAAGTCCCTGAGCACTTGGGATTTGATTAAATTCAATCCCTGATTTCTTTTCATCTTTAAAGGCCTCTTTCGGCTTGATACTCAAAATTTGGAACAACTCTTTATCAGACTTTGCATCTGGATTAGGTGTTGTCAATAACACATCACCTGAAAATATTGAATTTGCTCCAGCCATGAAGCAAAATGCTTGGCCTTCGTAATTAAGTTCTAGACGTCCGGCCGACAATCGAACCGCTGATTTTGGCATCATAATACGTGCCGTCGCAATCACACGAACTAACTCCCAAACGGAAGCCGTCTTTTGATTTTCGAATGGAGTTCCTTCTACGGGAACTAAATTATTTACAGGCACAGAACCTGGGTGCTCAGGCAAATTAGCCAAAGTCAATAACATCCCGATGCGATCAGCAATTGACTCCCCCATCCCAATAATTCCACCTGAACAAACGGACAAATTAGCTTTGCGAACATTTCCTAATGTTTCTAAACGGTCATCGTACGTACGCGTTGAAATCACATCATCATAATATTCCTCACTCGTATCAATGTTATGATTATAGGCATATAAACCTGCATCTTTCAATTTTTGAGCCTGATCCTCTGACAACATACCGAGTGTGCAACAAACCTCCATGCCAAGTGAATTAACACCCTTGACCATAGCTAACACGCGGTCGAAATCTTTGTTATCGCGCACCTCACGCCATGCAGCACCCATACAAAAACGAGAACTACCATTCTCCTGCGCACGAACAGCCGCTTGAATCACCTCCTCATAAGGTAACAATTTTTGCACCTTTACATTGGTATGATAGCGCGCTGCTTGCGAACAATAAGAACAATCCTCCGGGCAACCTCCTGTTTTTATCGACAATAAGGTACTAATTTGCACCTCATTAGGATCGTGGTACTGGCGATGCACCGTCGCAGCTTGATATACTAAATCTAAAAACGGTTGGTTGAAAATATGCTCAACCTCTTCGCGTGTCCAGTTATTTCTAATCATCTTTTCAAATTATCTAATCTAATTCAATCATATAAGAAAAAAAAAAAAAAAATCCTTCTCTTTTCTTCATGCGATCTAGCTCCCAAATAGACTTGGTCCAGGGCATGTGCTCCTTCACAAAACGCTCCTGAATCGAAGATTCAGAAAATGCAGATGAAACAAGTTCATCTACAAATGATTTGGCTTTTGGGTAAACCTGAACTTTATAAGATGCAGGTCGTATATGCGCTCGATCCGCTGCAATTTCGATCGCCCGATTCAAGCCACCCAACTCATCTACTAACCCGATTTGCTTAGCCTGAACTCCTGTCCAAACGCGTCCTCCAGCGATTGATTTCAAACGAGCTAAAGACATTTTACGACCCGCCGCAGCTTTCGTTGTAAAGGATTCATACCCTTGATCTACCATCCGCTGCACAACTGATTTTTCAAAATCTGTTAACGTACTTGGCGAGCTTAAAAAATTCGAATGCGCATGTGTATTGACATGATCTTGCGTAATCCCTAATTTATTTTTGAAGAAATTATCCAGATTCAACCATTGAGCAAATATACCGATAGACCCCGTAATGGTCGTTGGCTGCGCCACAATCACATCTGTACCCATGGCCATATAATAACCGCCAGAAGCCGCATACGTTGACATCGATGCAATCACTGGCTTAACTTTCTTGGCTAATAAAATCTCACGCCACATAATATCAGAAGCCAAAGACGATCCACCCGGCGAATCAATACGCAAGACAATTGCCTTAACTGATTTATTGTCCCGCAATTTGCGTAGCTCTTTGACAAAATCATCTGAACCAATTGTCCCCTCTCCCCCACGTGTCCCTACAATCTCACCTTCAGCGACCAATACAGCGATTTTAGCTGTCCCCTCTACCTCAGCAATAGGATTTTTAGCTTTTAAATAATCTGCTAATTTCACGTAGTTTAACTCCTCTTTGGGTTTCTTTTTCGTTGCTAAGCGTAATTGACCTTCAAATTCATCCCAATAACCTAATGAAAGCAAGCCAACTTGCTGCGCCTTAGCTGGATCCATGGCCTGCAATGAGTCAGCAATGGTATTCAAACGATCCGTTGACATGTTTCGACTCAGCGAAATCTCCTTGAAAATCTCCTTGTTAATCGACTGAATAAACGAAAGCGTTTGCATGCGGTTTTCAGGACTCATGTCTTCGCGCAAGAAAGGCTCGACAGCTGATTTATATTGACCTACACGAAAAACAAGGGGTTCAATTTCCAGCTTATCAAAAGCACGCTTAAAGAACATATACTGTACTGAAATTCCATTAAAATCAAGAATACCCGCTGGATTCAGATATACTTTGTCGGCAACCGAGGCTAAGTAATAACCCTTCTCTGAATATGAATTTGCATATGCATAAATGAATTTCTTAGACTCCTTGAATTTACTTAACGCATTCCGAATCTCAGACAATTGGGCATATCCTGCTAATGGGAAACTTACATCTAGGTAAATACCCTTTATGTTGGGATCTACCCGAGCGCGCTCCAAAGCAGAAAGTACCTGAATAAGGCCTAACTTATCTGTATTTGAAAAGAATGGATTGGGAATGTCACTTAAAGGACTATCTTCAATGGATGCGTTTTCTACAATAGGCCGATTGAAATCGAGCTTCAGAATAGCATTTTCTTTAACCTCGAAGGTTGATTCTGAAGTACTTATCACTGACCCTACACCTACTAGGATCAAAAAACTAATCAACAAGAAAAGAAATAAACCGAAAACGGTTGCAAACGTATATTTAACAAATTGCCACATAATGTATCATTTTAGAAAGCACGAATTTCAAAATCATTCTGCAATTATGGTAAAAAATAGGTCCAATGGCCTATCCAAAGTTTTTACGGTAGTCTTCACGCGACTGACGAATTACTTCGTGAGCAATTTCCCTTCCATATACTTCATCGATATCTACTGCGCTTGAAGTTGTCTCACCTGGCAACATCTTATATGTCCAAAAATAATGACGCAAACGCTGTACAATATCTTTAGGAGCATCTGAAATATCACGCCATTTGCCATATATAGGATCATCCTTCAAGACCGCAATAATTTTATCATCCGCCTCACCCTTATCAATCATGCGTATTCCTCCAATTGGAATCGCTTGACATAAAATATCTCCATGCGTAATCGCACGCTCAGAAAGCACCAAAATATCCAATGGATCGCCATCCCCTTGCGTAATATCCTTTCCTGAATATTTACGTGCCAACTCCGCAATTCCCTCCGCACAATACGTCTGTGGCAAAAAACCATATAACGCAGGAACAATATTAGAGAATTTCTGCGGGCGATCGATTTTTAAATATCCAGTTTGCTTATCAATTTCATACTTAACGGTATCCGTGGGTACAATCTCAATAAAGGCAGTTACTTGTTCAGGCATTTGTTCTCCTATTTGGATTCCATGCCAAGGATGTGCTTTAAAAAAGTTACGATTCATTAGATTTTTTGTTTACCCAACCTAGGTCAATTCAGAGCGCAAATTACAAAAAAATAAGGAAATTCCGGCGGTTACTCTTCAATTCATAGGCAGCATCCGCTATGCATTCCATGAAAATTCGCTAAATTTGCCGTTTGATTTTATACGCCCATGATATATCCAATCATTCCCTATGGAGACCCTGTCCTACGCAAAGTTGCACTGCCGATTGAGTTTGGCAGTATGGACTTGGTGAAACTTTCCGCAGATATGTTCGAGACCATGTATGCAGCAAGTGGCGTTGGATTAGCTGCACCCCAAATTGGCATGAATATTCGTCTTTTTGTCGTTGATGGAAGACCGATGAACGAGGGAGAAGAGGATGAAGACATTGACCCATCGTTGGTTGACTTCAAAAAGGTATTTGTAAACGCAACTATCCTGGACGAAACTGGTGAAGAATGGGGATTTGAAGAGGGCTGCTTATCCATTCCCGGAATTCGTGGAGAAGTATTTCGTCCAGAATATGTCAAAATACACTATTGGACCGAGACAGGCGAAGAAAGAACGGATGTGTTTGAAGGCCTAGCTGCACGTATTATCCAACATGAATACGATCATATCGAAGGTATTTTGTTTACTGACCACTTAAACGTGGTTCGTAAACGGATGATTAAAAATAAATTAGGTGACATTACCCGCGGAAAGGTTTCTGTCGATTATAAAATGAAATTCCCCCGCTAATTCTCTACAATGAAGATTTCTATCAATTGGTTACGCGATTTTATTGACCTTTCTAAACTTCCAGAAAAAGGTAGTCCGGAGGAATTAGATGTCCTTTTGACTAATACCGGTCTCGAAGTAGAGGGTATCGAAGCACACGAGAAAATACCCGGTGGTTTGCGAGGTTTTGTCGTTGGTGAAGTCCTCACCTGCGAGAAATTTGAAGTAAAAGAAAAGACACTCAGTTTAACCACAGTAGATGCGGGTCTAGACGAAATTTTAACCATTGTTTGTGGAGCTGCTAATGTCGCCGCAGGTCAAAAAGTAATCGTTGCCACTCCTGGTACGACCTTGTTCGATCAAGAAGGGAAAGCCTTATTTACGATAGAAAAACGCAAAGTATATGGCCATCCATCTGAGGGGATGATTTGTGCCGAAGATGAAATCGGCATAGGAACGTCACATGATGGCATTTTAGTCTTAGATACCGATATGCCCAATGGCACACCGGCTGCTATATATTTTAATATTGACTCTGACCTCGTTTTAGAAATTGGTCTTACGCCCAATCGTGCAGATGCAGCTTCGCATTGGGGTGTTGCCCGTGATATCAAGGCCGTTAGTGGTTTAGAAATCACATTACCTTCCGTAGATTCATTGGCGATTTCTTCCAACGAATTTCCGATCGATGTACAGATTGAAGATGATGGTTGTGGTCGCTTTTGTGGCGTAAGTATCGACGGAGTCAAGGTTGGACCTTCTCCAGAATGGCTTCAAGAACGCCTTTCGGCGATTGGGCTACGCCCGATCAATAATATCGTGGACATCACCAATTATATTTGTCATGGCCTTGGACAACCAATGCATGCCTATGATTGGGCACAAATAAAAGGCGGGAAAATCGATGTAAAAACAGCAATTTCAGGGAATAAATTCACAACATTAGATGGCATTGAGCGTGCACTAAAAGGTGAAGAAATGATGATTTGCGATGCTTCGGGACCCATTGGAATCGCAGGTGTCATGGGCGGGGACCATTCAAGCATTCAACCTGAAACAACGCGTGTATTCTTAGAAGTAGCTTACTTTAAACCAGAGCGCGTCCGAAAAGCCGCTCAATTGCATAGTTTAAAGACAGATGCCTCATTCCGTTTTGAACGTGGGACAGACATCGAAGCGAAATTATTCGCCTTGAAATATGCAGCAAAATTGATACTTGAACTAGCAGGTGGAAAGATTAGCTCGAATATCGTAGACCTATATCCAAGTCCAGTTGAACTAGCTAAAATTCCCGTTTCGATTGCGCGGGTGCATCAACTCATGGGTGTCAAATTAAGTGCTGATCGCATCAAAGAGATTTTAGTCGCTCTAGATTTTAGCATTGAAAATAGTCAAGCAGATGGCTTTACAGCCATCGCCCCTGCGTATCGTGTGGATGTTACGCGTGAAGCAGACATTATTGAAGAGATTTTGCGCATTCATGGTTTAGATAATATACCATTATCAGAACATCTGAGTGCCCATTTTATTTCTGAGTTTCCATTGTTGGATAAAGAGAAAGTCCAGCAAACCGCTGCGATTAGTTTAGCAGCGAAAGGATTCCAGGAAATGATTAGCAATTCGTTGACCAAAGGGGAATATCATCAATGGATCCAGAAAGATTTAACTTTTGAAACGGTCGACATATTAAATCGCCTATCGGAGGACCTCGGTGTCTTGCGCCAGCACATGGTTTTTCATGGATTAGAAGTGCTTGCACACAATATTAATCGTCGTCAAAAAGATTTAAAACTATTTGAATTTGGCAAAACTTATCATAAAAAGGGTGCCAAATACATTGAAAAAAGGCACTTAGCGCTATTTACAAGTGGTTTACAAGACGGAGAAACCTGGGCTCAAGCTGCTCAAAAAAGCCAACTACATCATTTATACACGACGGTTATCAACACCATGAGGCAATTGGGCATCGCTCAATTTGAAACCTCAACCATCGAAAATTCTGATGTATTTGCCTATGGATTACACATTACGGTTAATAAAAAAGCCTGCGTACAGCTTGGCCTAATCCAACCAAAACTTGCTCAAAAATTCGACGTGAAACAAGAGGCATTTATGGCCGACTTTGATTGGGATTTCTGGGTGAAACAGGAGAAGGGTAATTTTGTGTATCAAGAAATTTCGAAGTTTCCGGAGGTACGCAGGGATTTGTCATTGGTCATAGATAAGGAAGTCACATTGCAAGCCATACAACGCGTTGCAGAACAGACTGAAAAAGTAATCTTGAAAAGTGTATCCGTTTTCGACGTATATGTGGGCAAAAACTTAGGTGAAGGTAAAAAATCATACTCGGTGAGTTTCATTTTACAAGACGAAAATCAGACTTTGACCGATAAGGTAATTGATGCTACCATGGATCGTTTGATTACGCGTTTCGAAAAAGAGCTGAACGCCATTATTCGAAAATAGCCTGGCGATGAAAAAATCAGTATCCTTACTTTCGATTGGTTTTTTCATCGGGCAAGCCGTGCTATATTTCGCATACATCAATCGGTTTAGCTTTCACTTCCCGGTACAGGATGATGTTACGCTCATTGAATTTATCCAAGCCAAAGAAGTAGGCTCAGACCTATTCAATCAATTATTTCGTGTCGATAATGACCATGCCATCGTCATACCTCGGGTGATCACATGGGTGAATCAGGTACTGCATGGCTCAGTTAATTTTAAACAACTCATCCTGTGGAGTGCGCTG
Organism: Cytophagaceae bacterium; assembly: GCA_027485075.1. Lineage (GTDB taxonomy): Bacteria > Bacteroidota > Bacteroidia > Cytophagales > Spirosomataceae > Aquirufa. Next base: position 262 of record JAIXRT010000257.1, on the reverse strand, counting down.
ACATTAATTGGATGCTTTTACCTCCTGTTTTCGCAATTCCAAAAATTAAAAATTGCTTTACCCTATTTCATTCCGGTAGGGTTTTTACTATTCCAACCGCAATTCTTTGAAGTTTCTAATTGGGCCATTACAGGCTTGCAACATATTAACATTGCTTTGTTCGTATGTCTATCACTTATTGCGTTAGAGAAAAACCAGGTGAAATCAGCCTTCCTATGGGCGATATTGGCAGGATTTACCTTTGGAAATGGTATTGTACTTT
>JAIXRT010000141.1 GCA_027485075.1 Cytophagaceae bacterium | reverse complement strand
CTGCATGTGCATTCGAATTTGTGAATGGTTTTCATGATACAGCTAATGCCGTTGCAACTGTAATATATACCCATTCTTTGAAGCCTTCGCAGGCTGTTGTTTGGTCTGGTTTTATGAACTTTTTAGGACTTTTAACCGGTGGCGTTGGTGTTACGATGAGTATAATTGGGCTACTACCCACCGAACTGCTCATAGATTCCAATGTCTACCATTCCATGGCGATGGCTCTAGCACTATTGTTATCAGCTATTTTGTGGAACTTGGGAACTTGGTATTTAGGTATTCCTGCATCAAGTTCGCATACGCTAATTGGATCTATTATTGGTATCGGGGTAGGGCACGCGTTGTTGCCTGAAAATTCGAACAAAGGGGTATCGGCCATCAACTGGGATAAAGCGATTGAGATTGGTCAAGCATTATTATTGTCACCCTTGTTTGGTTTTGCTTTGGCCATAATTCTCATGTACATTTTGAAAAAGTCGATTGCTAATAAAGCTATTTTCAAAGAGCCAAAAAAGGATACTCCACCACCTATGTGGATACGTGCCATCTTAGTTGCGACTTGTACGTTGGTTTCATTTTTCCATGGACGTAATGATGGACAAAAAGGAATTGGTTTAGTGATGGTTATTCTGATTGCCTTCTTACCTGGATATTTCGCTGTTAATACGAATTTAAATATTCCTGAAGTCAAAGCGAGCTTGGCGCAAGTCCAGCAGATCGTCGCGAAAATAGATACAGTTCCGCTTTCTGAAAAAGAAGTGGAGAGTTATCACAAAGTGCTTGAATCGAGCGCTGATTTAAAAGTTATTTTGGCAGATGGTGTTACATCGGCCAACTTGACAACAGAACAGAAATTTGATATCCGTAAAGCTGCATTAACGATAAATAAAAATGCAAAAAAGCTCATTGAAAGTGAATCCGTAGCACTATCTGCATCCGATTTGAATGCGCTTAAATTAGCAACAGCTGGTAAAAAAGCCCCTTTCTTTAGTTTTGGAGCTAGCTCATCTAGTGGTATGGCTGGCGTTACTGACTTCGCTCCAGCTTGGGTGATGTGGATTGTGGCGTTATCACTTGGTCTTGGAACAATGGTTGGCTGGAAACGTATCGTAGTAACTATTGGAGAAAAGATTGGTAAAAACCATTTGACCTATGCCCAAGGAGCATCCGCTGAATTAATTGCATCATTGACAATCGGTTTAGCCACGGCTTACAAATGGCCCGTAAGTACAACGCACGTGTTATCTTCGGGTATTGCGGGTACGATGGTGGCCAACCGCGGAATTAAAAATCTTCAAGGTGGCACAGTGAAGAATATCGTTATGGCGTGGATTTTAACACTTCCTGTAACGGTTATCCTTTCTGCCACACTGTTTGTTTTCTTCCGTTGGATTTCGGGCTAAGCAAACCACATATAAAATAAGAAAGCCGAGGGAAATATTCCTTCGGCTTTTTGCATTTACTTCATCATTAAATTAAACGATCTCTTACCAGCTAGTTGACAAGCCCCCTTCATTCCGGGGACTGAATGTAGCGTCTGCCGCTGGTTTACGAATTAAGTCTGTCAGGTGATAGGCAAAATTAGCCTGCGTCACCCAGTGCTGAAAGGTATCTTGTACCGAGGTATGCTTTGGTAAATAGTCTTTAAAAACAGATAGATCAAAACTTTTCGCCTGAACCCCCGCACCGGATAACTCGCCATCATGCGCATTGATCATTTGCTCAATGTGATTTGGTACAGGGACCATCATGACAGGTTTGCCCAAGTACATGGCTTCTGCCACAGACTCAAATCCTGCCGTTGAAATTAATCCTGCACAATGCGTCATTTTGGTTAGGTATTTTTCAGCATCAATGGGATGAAATGTCAACGAATCTGAATAGTGGTATACTGTTTTGCGTGTGGGATTATCCCAAAAGCAATCCAATTTCACCTCAGGATTTTGTGCCGACCAGGCCATGATTTCATCCGCTAGTCGGTAATGGGTCAAATAGGCGAGCCACCTTTCTCCTGATTGCGGTTGGATTGATTTAACTTCTTGGCGTAATAAAGGGGGAACGGTAATAATGTTGCGTTTGGGGTCATTTGGCATAGTCCGGAAGGACAATCCCAATAATTTGCTAGAACCTATCGCTGTAATTTTGGTATTGATATTTAATAAAAATCGATCTACCGCTTTGGTTGGAATCGTTTCAAAATGTTCACTCAGCAATAAATACTGATGACCTACCGACATGCATGGAACCTTGGCGCCTGATTTCAGATTGTATAAGCCGGTGATGGACTCGTAGAAATTAACGATTCCATCAGGTTGTAATGCATCAATAAATTCACCTAGTTGGGTCGCGCTTTTCCAATACGTGCCAAATTTCGTAAACGCTTGCATGGCCGTTTTTCCGAGTTGCACGGACTTTCCTTTGCCGTAGTTGATCGACGGACTTTCATATTGAATGAGGGGGGTGTCGCCTATAAAGTGTGCAAAAAAGGGCGGAATCTTCCTTCCTTGGAATGAACCCACGGCATAACCGACCACTTCATGGCCCGCTTCACGGGCAATTTGCGTTAAGGAGATCGCTTGCGTTAAATGACCGCGACCTTCTCCTTGGATGGTAAAGATGAATCTGCCCATATTGACGTTAATTCGGATTTCAAATCATAACTCGGATAGTCGATTAATAGCCACTCTCCTTCGTGCGTTTCTACTAGTGCGGTTAATGACTCCACCCAATCCCCTGAGTTCATGTAGGTAATCCCGTCTATTTGTTTGATTTCAGCTTTGTGAATATGTCCACAAATTATGCCATCGGCACCTTTTGCTTTCGCTAGTTCGGCTAATTTCTCCTCGAAATCGGAGATAAAATTTACGGCCGCTTTAACCTTTTGCTTAATGACTTGGGATAAAGAATAGTAAGGTTTGCCTTGCCAGCTACGGTATTGATTGTACCACTTGTTCAGCCACAATAAAAACGTGTAGCCGATGTCCCCTAAATACGCGAGCCATTTCATTTGACTCGTGATGCTATCGAAGATATCACCGTGCGTGATGAAATATTTTTTACCATGCGTAGACAACATGTAGTCTTGTCGGATCGAAAATTGCTTACCAATTTTCAAGGGCAATACCTGTTCCAAAAAGTCATCGTGGTTACCGCGTAGGTAAATAACTTCCGTATCAAAGCGGTCCATCATTTTAAGGACGGCGCGAAAGAATCCGGTATGTTTCTTTTTCCAAGAGCCTCCTTTTTTTAATTGCCAGCCATCGATGATGTCTCCATTGAGGATTAGTTGGTGGCAGGAATGTGCTCTTAGGAATTCATTTACTTCTTTGGCTTTTGCTCCCTTACTCCCTAGGTGTAAGTCGGAGATGACGATTGTCTTGTAGGTTGGCCGCATGGCATGTAATTTGGTTTAACAAAAATACATGGCGTATATAAGGCCTGAATTAACGGAGCATTATGAAATCGTAAACACTTAAGATTACTTAAGCTTTGGCACACCTGTAAGGTGTGCCAAAGCTAACGCTTGGGGCATAAAAAAAGTATATCAATTAATCGATATTCGCAGTCTCCAGTTTCGGAGCCAAAGTGTAAATAATTGCCCAAGCTAAAATATAGGCACTTCCGCATAGCAAGAAGATGATATTATAACCATCATTGATATTGCCTAATAACTTATATTTATCAAGTAGAGCCCCCACAATCATCGGGAAGAAAATACCACCCACAGATCCAGCCATCCCTCCAATTCCAATCACCGAACTAACTGCTTTTTTAGGGAACATGTCTGTCGCAATCGAATAAATATTCGCACTCCAAGCCTGATGCGCTGCCGCTGCTAAGGAAATCAAGGCAACCGCTTGCCAGATGTTTTCGCAATAGCGAGCCAACATAATCGGCACAACCGCTAAGGCAAACCCTAACATGGAATATTTACGCGCTTTGAAAGATGGCCATCCCTTATTGATCAAATAGCCAGACAACCAGCCGCCACCGATACTTCCAATAGTCGTTGCCGTATATACAATAATTAATTCCAAACTCGGCTTCTTCAAATCCAATTGGAAGCGCTCACTGAAATACGAAGGTAACCAGAACAAGAAAAACCACCAGATCGGATCCGTGAACATCTTTCCAAACACAAATGCATACGTCTGCTTAAACCCAAATAAACGACCCCATTTCACTGGATCTTGATTCTCATCTTTCTCCTCTTTATCCGCATGAATATATTCGAACTCTTCCTTAGAAAGCATCTTGTGTTTCGAAGGAACCTCGTAATAAAACCACCAAAAAATCAACCAAATAAATCCAATGGCCCCCGTTACAATAAAGGCCATTTCCCAACCGTAAATACCTAAAATCCAAGGCACCAAAATAGGTGCAGCCACAGCACCAATATTCGCTCCCGAATTAAAGATTCCAGTCGCTAACGCACGTTCATTTTTAGGAAACCACTCCGCAGTTGTCTTAATCGCCGCAGGGAAATTTCCTGCCTCGCCTAAGCCCAACAACCCACGCATAAATGCAAAACTAAGGGTACCTGTCGCCATCGCATGTAACATCGCCGCGATACTCCAAACAACAATCGAAATCGAATAACCAAGCTTCGTTCCAATGCGATCAATGATCCCACCAAAACCCAATAAACTGATGGCATATGCCGCCTGAAAAGTGATGACAATATTCGAATAGTCCGTCTCCGACCAGTTGAACTGATCTTCTAAAACGGGTTTCAGTAAACCAATCACCTGGCGATCCAAGTAGTTAATCGTTGTAGCGAAAAATAGCAATGCACAAATTCGCCAGCGGTAGGTTCCTATTTTATTCATGGTTTAGAGGGTTTGTGAGTGAGGTTTATAAGCCCCGATAAATATGTATTAAATCACTAATCGTATTCGAAATTCCTTGGTAATCTTGTTTAGCAATTAACGCAGGTGGAAATAATTGTGATCCCATACCCACGACAGCGGCTCCTGCATCAAACCAGGTTTTCATGCTCTCATGCGTCGGCTCCACACCACCCGTCACCATTATTTTTGAGTGCGGCATCGGTCCTTTGATCGCCTTCACGAAAGCTGGCCCGACCACATT
>JAIXRT010000026.1 GCA_027485075.1 Cytophagaceae bacterium | reverse complement strand
GCAGGAGTTACTTTTAAGCAACCGGTACCAAAATCTAGCGTCACATATTCATCTGGAATGATGCTGATTTCACGATCGATTAATGGAATACGCACCTTTTTTCCATGTAAATGAACATAGCGTTCGTCCGCTGGATTAACGCAAATTGCGGCATCGGCCATGATTGTTTCTGGTCGGGTGGTGGCAATCGTCACAAATCCAGAGCCGTCCACTAAAGGATATTGGATATGGTATAATTTGGCCTGAACATCTTTGTAAATCACCTCTTCGTCCGACAAAGCTGTTTTTCCTTGTGGATCCCAGTTGACCATACGGACGCCACGGTAGATTAGTCCTTTATTATATAAACGAACGAATGTATCGATAACTGCCTCATAAAGAGATGGTTCCATGGTGAATCGAGTGCGATCCCAGTCACATGAAGCACCTAGTTTCTTTAATTGATCGAGGATAATTCCGCCATATTTATCCTTCCATTCGAAGGCATGTTTCAAGAATTCTTCGCGGGTAATATCTTTTTTCTCAATGCCTTTTTCTTTCAGCATGGCTACAACCTTTGCTTCGGTGGCGATGGAGGCATGGTCGGTTCCAGGGACCCAACAAGCCTCTTTGCCTTCCATACGTGCTTTTCTGATTAAAACATCTTGAATGGTATTATTCAACATGTGCCCCATGTGCAACAGACCTGTGACATTGGGTGGCGGAATGACGATGGAATACGCTTCTTTTGCTGAGTTAGGTTTCGAAGCGAAGACCTTATTCTCCAACCAATAAGCGTACCATTTTTGTTCGATTTCCTGGGGGGCGTAATTTTTGTCAATCATAAAAGCAATGCGGTCATATATAGCCTACAAAGATAATTGAATTATGCCAAAGGAGGCGGCCGATTTTTAAAACAATTCCGTGTAAATTTGGGTTAAAATTCAAAAAGTTTCAAATGGGAATTCTCTTGTGGTTGGTTACTTTTATCGGAATGGAAGGTATAGCGTGGTTGACACATAAGTATATCATGCATGGATTTATGTGGCGCTGGCATCAGTCACATCACGTACATCATAACGATAAGGTTGAGAAGAACGATTTGTTTTCGGTCGTATTCGGAATTTCATCCACGCTTACGATCATCGCAGGAGCTGAAATTCCAGCGCTTTGGCCACTATTTTATATCGGTTTGGGGATCGCGACTTACGGTATTTTCTATTTTATATTTCACGACATCATCGTTCATCGCCGGGTCAAAATAAAATACAAAGCGACGAGTAGGTACATGAAGCGCATCATGAAAGCGCATTACGTGCACCATGAGGTGCATACGAAAGAAGGCGCACAAGCCTTTGGTTTCTTGTACGCCCCCAAGAAATTTCAATAGGAATTATTGAACAAACCCTACGCCAACCGTTGAATTTGAAAATTCATCGATTAAGATAAAAGCTCCATTCGAAGGGTTATTTGCATATACATCCGCACTAATTGGTTGTGCCGTGCGTAACGCAATGCGACCAATTTCATTCAATTTCAAGGAATCTACCCCTTCGGTAGCGGTTTGAGCAACAACGTCTAAGCGCTCAGAGATTTGAGATATCTTAGCTTTGGTGATATTAATGCCATGTTGCAATAAATAGGTTTTGCCTGGCGTGAGTGCTTGGTGATCAAGCCAACAAACCTGTGCCGAGAAATCTTTCAATTGCGGTGCAGCTGAATCGTTGGCCAAAACAATGGTATTCCCCCGAGAAATATCAATGTCGGTAGATAAGGTAATCACCACCGAATCGCCCGCAATCGCACTCGATAATTGTGCTTCAAATTTTTCGATCGTAGCGATGGTACTCTCTTGGCCCGTGGGTAATACACGAATGGCATCGCCCACCTTGAACGTCCCTGAACTTATTTTACCTGCGTAACCTCGGAAATCGTGGTAGGCTTCGGTCATGGGTCTGACCACAAACTGTACCGGAAAACGAGCTGGTGCGTGTGCCAACGTCTCCGCATATTCAAAAGCCTCCAATTCACCTAATAACGTATTGCCTGTAAACCAAGGCATGTGCTCAGCTTTGGACGTAATATTTTGACCGTATAATGAGGAGATAGGGAGGAAACTAACCTCTTGTCCCTCGAAAGTAGTTTGCGCTACTAGGTCAGTTAAACTGGCTTTTATTTCCTCAAAAGTGGATTCTTGGTATTGAACCAAGTCCATTTTATTAACACAAATAATCACTTTCGGAATGCGCAGCATAGCCGCGATCGACAAGTGGCGTGCCGTTTGTTCCACAAGACCTTGTCGGGCATCCACCAAAATCAAAGAAACCTTCGCGTTAGATGCACCAGTGACCATGTTGCGGGTATATTCTACGTGTCCCGGGGTATCGGCAATGATGTATTTGCGGGTTGGAGTAGAAAAATAAATGTGCGCTACATCGATGGTGATTCCTTGCTCGCGTTCTGCGATTAGTCCGTCTGTCAACAGCGAAAGATCTAAAAAATCAAGCCCTTTGCGTTTCGAAGCGGTTTCGAGTGCTTCAATTTTATCTTTAGTGATTGAGTTGGTCTCATACAATAAACGACCGATCAAGGTGCTTTTCCCGTCATCAACAGAACCGGCAGTTGCTATGCGTAATATATCCAT
>JAIXRT010000168.1 GCA_027485075.1 Cytophagaceae bacterium | reverse complement strand
TTTGAGCGGAATGTGTTTGGCCCAGGGAATATGTCCATCTTCGAATTCGTTCGTATTGCGCACATCGAGAACAAACACTTTCCCGTGTTTTAAAAGTGGCTTAAAATCGGCTTGCGTCATCACTTGATTTCCCGCACTTGGATTTGTTGGTATGCCACCTTGCTTTTCGGATCATGCGCTTGAATAGCAATGGTGCCGGCTTGCAATTTACGCTGATCGGTACCATTGGCACGTTCAGCCGTTTCCGTATAATCAATCACCGTTTGGCCGTTGATTTTTGTTGTAATTTTATTTCCTTGGACGATTACGTTCAGGTCAAACCATTCGCCGTCTTTGACGTAGGTTTCTTTAGCATCTTGAATTCCGTAGACAGAAGCCGTCCGTCGCCAGTCGGTGTGCGAATTATTCACCTGAATTTCATAGCCTTGTTTTGGCCAATCTTTTTCCAAAAACGCGGTGCAAACATATAGGCCAGAATTGGCTCCGGGATAGGTTTTCACGCGGGCGTGCACTTCGAAATTTCTAAGATTAAGTCCTTCGTAGAAGAGGTGACCGCGGGGGCCTTCGATGATGAGTTCTCCGTTTTCGACGCGGAAGGAATTGGGATTTTCGCTAGTTTTCCAGGCTTTCAGGTCTTTGCCGTTGAACAGGTCGGTCCATTGAGCGTGGGAGGAGAAGCTGGCGAGGAGTAGGAGTAGTAATAGGTTTTTCATGGAATTATAGATTTAGATGACCGTAAAATAAAAATTAGTAAAACATGTTTTTCTAAGCTGTTAATTTTAAGTGTATGCGTTGTTGTATAGTGGAAATATACAAAATCCATCTATATTCAAATATGAAAGATTTAAAAAGGTTACAATTACCAGCTTTATTAGCATATTTTCTAATAGCAATTTTGGGATTAACAGGCGGTTCCAAAAAGGATGAGATAACTCCAGCAGCTCCTGAACTTACTATTATAGGCAAATGGCAGCACATGATTTCTAAGCGATCTGAAAATGGAAGAGTAGTCTTCGAATATGTGGGTACACCCGCAGATTATATGGAAATAAAAACAAATGATATTGTAGATTTTATGGATGGGGCGAAGTCAACGTATACCTACCAAGTGATCGAAAAAAATAAAAAAATAGCAATTATTGGTTCGGGAGTAAATGGAACAAATGAAGTTATCGAAATCAGAAATCTTTCAAAAACGGGGATGACTTTTTATCAGGAGCGCGTTGTCAATAACAATAAGTATATCTGGTACATTGATTTTAAAAAATAATGTTTAGCTATAGAACAGGAAAAAAAATTGTCGGACTTGCCTTTGTAATGACCTTGGTTATTGGGTGTAGCAAATCGACTGAGGAGGAAATCACACCTAGTAATCAACTTATTCATGGGGTAGATAAATCGATCATGTTGAATTTAATCAACAAATACCGCACAGCGGGCTGCACCTGTGGAACGGATAAGATGCCCCCAGTTTCAAAATTGGTTTGGAGCGATAAGTTGGGCCAAGCCGCATTCAAGCATACTAATGATATGGCACAAAAAAATTATTTCAGCCATACGAGTTTGGATGGTCGGGGGATGGCTGACCGAATTAATGCAGAAAAATACACCTGGTCAACGTTGGGTGAAAATATTGCCAAAGGCCAAACAACTGAGAATCAAGTGATGGAAAGTTGGATCAAATCACCTGGACATTGCAAAAACATCATGAATGGAAATTTCATGGAAGTAGGATTTGCGCGAGTGCAAAACTATTGGACACAAAATTTTGGAAGATCTAAGTAAGGAGAAATCAGTAGGCAATACTTGCTCTATTTTTTGAGCGTCGTTATATGAAAAGACAACTTTTTTATATTTTTTCTTGGATTCTCTTGGTCTCTTGCAGCCCAGATGCAGTAATGCCAGTAGGAACAGGGAATGGAATAAATGTTGAAATAAGTGAAGTAAATACAATTACTCTTAATTCGGCAAACGTTGTACTTAATATCGATTACCCTACGAATAGAGCAATGTATTCATTTGGTATCAAAGGGATGTTTCAGCATACTTTCTCTAATCCAAATGTTAAACCTAATTTATCGACTAGCCGAATTACAATTAAGTATCCATATACAATTGTGGGCCTTGCGCCAAATCAAGAGTATAAATTGGTCCCTTATGCCGAGGTATCTGTGGATGGTGTTCCGGCCAACGATAAAGATCGTATGATGTTTTCAGGTTCAAGTAGATCGATTCAAACAAAACGATTTTTTATTGAAAACGGCATTTTTAAATGCCCAGATGGAACCCCTGGCACTACTCTCATTATAAACAACAAAAAAATCGAAGTTGTAGATCGTGCTTTATTAATAAAACGAAGAGATGAGAAGGCAGATATGACATGCTTGTGTACCACGAATGTCACCGATATGACTGAATTGTTTGCCGATAATTACCCGGATTTCAATCAAGACATTTCGAATTGGGACCTAAGCAATGTTACCTCCACAAGGGATATGTTTAGAAAGGCATTCAATTTTAATCAGCCCATTGGGAATTGGGATGTCAGTAAAGTGACAGATATGGCTGGAATGTTTTTTTTCGCTGAAAAATTCAACCAAAATCTTGGGAATTGGAATGTGTCAAATGTAAAAAAAATGCATTACATGTTTCGAGAAGCTAAAATATTCAATGGAGAGATTACGCGATGGAATGTCAGTAATGTAGACAACTTTTATTCCATGTTTTTGAATGCATGGCAATTCAACCAACCTATTGGAAATTGGAATACCAGGAGTGGAATTGATTTTGGGGATTTGTTTTGGGGGGCTCGATCATTTAATCAACCGATTGGAAATTGGGACTTAGGAAATGCGACGAATTTAGCTGGAATGTTTAATGGGGCGATTTTATTTAATCAAGACATATCAAAATGGAAAGTGAGTAAAGTAATACGAATGGATTATATGTTCCATTATGCACATAATTTTAATCAACCTATTGGAGCATGGGATGTAAGCCAGGTAACTACAATGGATTTCATGTTTACCCAAGCATTAAAATTTAATCAAAATTTAACTAGTTGGTGTATTCCCTTAATTAAATCTGAACCCATTAATTTTTCCCCCCAAAGCCCATTGAGTTCTAAAAACAAGCCTTATTGGGGATTTTGTCAGCCATTTAAGACAGTTGTTTCAAAAACAGGAAGGATCTGGATGGATCGTAATTTGGGGGCAGTTCAGACTGCTACAGGTATATCTGATGAAAAATCATTTGGGGATCTATATCAATGGGGACGATCAAGCGATGGACATCAATCAAGACTTTCAAATGTTACATCCGTACTATCGTCAGTTGATTCTCCAAGTACAAGTAACTACATTATATCTCCAAATCCTCCCTATGATTGGAGAAAAGATCAAAACCCAAATTTATGGCAAGGAGTAGAAGGTACCAATAACCCTTGCCCAAAAGGCTATCGATTACCTACTGAGACAGAATGGAATCAAGAAATAGCAACATGGAATAAAAAAAATGCGACAGGGGCTTACGAGTCATCTTTAAAATTACCTAGTGCAGGAATTAGATTTGAAAATGGTTCAATCCTAGTAAACCTTGTAGAACCTTCAGGATTTTATTGGAGTAGTACAGTTAGCAATACATATTCGAGGTTACTTGATTATTATAATAGAAATTCAGGAAGTAATGCATATATGTATTCTAATCAAAGGGCATATGGTGCTTCAGTACGGTGCATTCAAGATTAATTCAAATTTATTAAAATGAAAAAAAGATTTATTTTATTGAGCGTTTTTGTGTTAGTGGCAAATTCACTATTGGCACAAAACTTCATTCCTTTCCAAGGGATCGCTCAGGATGGTTCAGGGAAAGCCATAGAATCTCAAAGAATCAGCTTGCGATTATCAATCTTGAAAGATAATGCAAGTGGCATTGTGTCATATTCAGAAACGCATACCCCCACGACAGACAAAAACGGCTTATTTCAAGTCAATATCGGAACAGGAATCACCAATTCGACATCAATTACATCCATCGATTGGTCGACTTTAAATTACTTTGTCAAAGTTGAGATGGATGTTTTAGGTGGAGGAAATTATCAATTGATTTCAACAACGAAATTAGGCGCAGTTCCTTTTGCCCTATATTCAACAAGAAGCCAAAATCCTGCCATTTATCAAAATGTTGGAAATACAGCAGATACCTTAAAAATTGATGACAATGTAACAATCGTTGAAACGCAGGATGGTAGTTGGCGTCAAGTTTTCAAGCTCCCACAACCGACAGCTTCAAATGGACAATTAAGCAATAGAAGAAACACAACAATACTTTTTAATTGTAAATCTTCGTTTTCATTTATTGTTTCTAAACAGAATTCAAATTTAAGAGATGACCTTCAAGTGAGTAAAGGCGAATATGTCTTATTCTTTTTTGATGGAGAAAGGTGGATGCACTATGGAGGAAAAACTCCACAAAATGACATTAAAAGTAATACATACTTTGGTCAGAATTCATTAGCAAATCTAACAACGGGAAGGTCGAATCAAGCATTTGGTTCAGGTACATTATTTGAAAATAATACTGGATCGAACAATATTGCCATTGGAGAAAATTCAATGCGAAACAACAAAACTAGCAATGCAAATGTGACGATCGGTAGCGTAACATTAATTGGACACACTTCAGGAGATGGTAACGTTGCAATTGGACATAATGCTATGTTCTCAGATCAAACTTCTAGCGAATCAGTTGCTATCGGATTTAACAGCATGTACAATAATAGAAATGGACTAAATACAGGTGTTGGGTCTAGATCTCTTTTTCAAAATTCTCTTGGATTTTATAATTCAGCATTAGGAGATGAAGCAGGAAGTAGACTGTCGAATGGAACAAATAATACCTTCATAGGACACAATAGCCAGGGCTCTTCTGCCACAGTATCCAATGAAATTACCTTTGGCGACGCTAACATCCGAGCCATCCGCTCCGCCGTCACATCCATCACCTCACTTTCTGATGCCCGCGACAAAAAGAATATTCAAGATTTAAACCTCGGATTAAATTTCATCCAAACCTTAAAACCACGGTCTTTTCAATGGGATAAACGTGAATGGTATCCAAGCAATACTTCAGATGGCAGTAAGATTGCCAAAACAGTTACTGCAGGATTTATTGCGCAGGAGTTGGATGCAAGCCAACAAAAATTTAATGCGGATTGGTTGAATTTGGTATACAAATCAAACCCAGAAAAAATGGAAGCTAACTATGGAAATTTGATTCCAATTATTGTCAAAGCAATCCAAGATCTGAGTGAAGAAAATAAAGCTTTAAAAATCGAATTAGAAAAATTAAAAAATAAACAATGAAACAGTTTTACCTTACTTTGACATTTTTATGCCTATTTATTCAGGCACAAGCCCAAAACTTCATTCCTTTCCAAGGAATTGCATTAGATGGATCTGGGAAGGCTATTGCCTCACAAAGAATTGCATTACGTTTATCAATTCTGAAAGACAATGCAACAGGACCCATGGTATACAACGAATTACACCTGCCTACCACTGATAAAAATGGATTGTTTCAAGTCAATATCGGAACGGGAGGGGCTTCTTCGAGCGCATTCTCATCAATTGACTGGTCTACCATGAATTACTTTCTTCGGGTGGAAATGGATGTGACTGGAGGAGTTAATAATTTTGCTCTAATTTCTTCTACCCAAATGGGATTTGTTCCTTTTGCATTTTATGCAAAAAATGGAGGAAGTGGCGGGGCAGGTGTAACTATTGATAGCAAAGGCAATGTAGCAGCTGGAGGTACGAAGTTAAACTCCATTACTACTGGATTTGCAAATTATGCCTTTAGTGACAATTCGCTATCTAAAACAACAACAGGAGATCGAAATGTGGCAATTGGCAATGGAAGTTTATTTGAAAATACGACTGGCAAGTATAATACCGCTATAGGAATTGATGCCTTACAACAAAACACTTCGGGACAGTTAAATACGGCTGTTGGTATGAGTTCATTAAGAACAAATACTACAGGGTTTGACAATAGTTCACTTGGCTTTCAAAGTTTACAAAACAACACAACAGGAAATAACAATCTTGCATTGGGTGTATATTCCCTAAATAAAAATACTACAGGTTCTGTAAATATTGCAATAGGAAATTCCGCACTATTTTCTAATACTGCTACAAGCGGCAATATAGCTATTGGCAGTTTAA
>JAIXRT010000187.1 GCA_027485075.1 Cytophagaceae bacterium | reverse complement strand
GCCTGTTTCTGTGCCACCGCCTTCTTCTTAAGCAGAACCAGCTTTCGGACTACGTTTGCCAAGCGTTAATTATAAGTCCACTGGCTCCTCCACCTCTTTCGGTTCTACTGGAACCGGTGGTTGGGCCTTTACGGTCACTGGACTTTCTACGTTACTTGTTAATGCGGGTGTTGATGTCGTTTGAACGGCATCAGCTGTTGATTGAGTTAATTCTTGTTTTTGGGGTGCTGGAGCCGGAGCCGGCGCTTCTTGTTCAAAACTGATTTCACCTATGCCCGCATCTTCCACAGGAATTGCCGGAGGATTAGGGGAATCATTCCATATTTTTACCTGCCAAATCAGCAAAAACAACAGCGTATTGATTGCCAAGGTTATGACTAAAGCCTTTCGCTGATTGCTTTTTTCGAACTTTTTATCTGAATATGCTAAGCTCATAGGTACTATTGTTTTTTAAACACCCAAATATCTAATTTCTTGTCTTTCTTTAATTCAGCTGCCTTTTGGTAACCTAAATCAAAATTGGCCACACGCCCTACACTCACCCGGAAATGCTTCTCTCCTGCCTTTTTTTCAATGATTTCTGTCTCAGAAAAGCCTTTGCTGACTAATTCCGACTGACATAACGCTGCTTTTTCTTCCGTCAAAAAACTTCCAGCAACTAAATAAATTTCCTCTGAAGGGATAGGTTCAACCTTTTCAACTGATTTCTCTACTTCAGGAACCGAATTAGTAACCGGTTTAGCAACAACAACTGGTGCTGGCGTGGCTACTTTTTCTTTTTTCTTAATCTTAATCGTCAACGGGCTCATCGAACTATTCACATAACGTGAATTCGGTTCCGTCAAGAAATAGGCCGCTGTTCCACCTAGGATAAATGCTAAGATCACATAGGTGTAAAATTTAACCGATAATCGCTTTTCTGCCACCTCAGCAACTACAGGTTCTGCATCCACCAGTGACTCAGTGATTGGATTAGCAATTAGCGTAGGTTTTACTGCTTTCGGTTTGATAACTACGGGCAAAAGCCCAAATTGAGCTAAATCAAAATTTGTTTCTGGATTCGGTTCAAATTTGATTTTCGATTCAGCACCAAGGGAAAAAGTGCCAACCTTCCCTATTTCAACCGATTCACCTGATAAAATTTGCTGCTTGAGTTCTTCGGCAAATTCATGAAGTGCTTTGAATGCCTCTTTTTGTTTGATGCCTAATTTTTGGGCTAATGCCATCGCTAACACCCCATCATCGGCACGTAAACGCTCATTAAAGGCAACCCACTTACGTTTTGGATAAATGGTGGAAGTCGATTCATCGAATGTGAAATCCTTTGTATTCAAAACAAACCCACCAAATTGCGGAATAATCACGCAATCATAGCTAAGTAAGGATTCTTCAATAAGGGATATAATCGTTTCCTGCATAAAATTAAAAAGAATAAGCTACGCCTACCGTATAATTAAGTCCTTGGGTAGCATAGTTCAAATATCGTTGATATTCTTTACCCAACAAATTATTTGCGCTCACGGATGCATTGAATTTTTTCGTAATCAAATAATTTACTTTCAAATTCAAGTCAATAATGTCATCCATTTTAACAGCTTTGCCTGTTTTTGCCTGCAATCCATAAAGTCCACCCACATAAAATAGATCAGGAGAAACAATAATCCGGTCCTTAAATGTAATCGAGTTTGTAAATGACAAACTTAACATGGGCTTTGATACGGCCTTACCATCTGCAAAATCAATGTTTGTATACTGATTGTAATCGTATTTTAAAATGGACAATACCTTATCAAATGTCTGGTAATTAATCTGTCCCGACATATTCAATACCTGTACTTTCTTATCTGCTCCTGCGTATGCAATATTAAATCGAGTGGAATCGGTCGCTGGTACAAAAAATGCCAAATCGCTGAACTCAGAATAAGAAACTTTCATTTCAAAATCTAAGTTGCGTTCATTTGAGCCTTTAACCCCACCATAAATATTTGATGTCTGTACTGTATTACGCAAGTTAACTTGCTGTGCCATCCAATTATTCTCAGCAACAAACTGATTCAATGAATTGAAATAAGTTTCACCCCCTAGGCCCACGAACACATGAATAAAGTCGGTAGGCTTCACATCCAATTTCACGATGGGAAATAAACGCGTTTTATTCAGACCCAGTAATCTATCTTTCTCATTCGCTAAATTAATACCTGCTGTCACCGACAAGCGATTATTCTTATATAAGAAACTAGGCTTAATTCGATACAATTCCCGGCGATTCGTTTGGCCAAAGGTGTTTTCTGACATGTTCATTTCACCTACTAAATAGGCCGACAAATTATCGTTCACATGTAAGATGGATTGAATTTTACTATCCCAAATCCATTCACGTGTATTGTAATTGGTACTTAAATAGGTTAATCCTGACGTGGCGATGTAGTCAAATTTGGCATCTTTCTTCGCATTTGAAATGCTACCTTGGTAATTGAACTTGTTGTAAATAATACCTAGATCGCGAATCGTTCCACTGCCATCAAAAATTTTCTCATCACGTCCGTAGTAATTATTCCCTGTACGTCTGAAACTGATTTGACCATCCAATAAATATTGACCCGTAAATGTTTTAGAATAGCCTTTGATCTCATTTTCATTGCGTCCCGAATTTGCTCCTGCTACGGGACCTCGGCGATTGGCATCATGATTAATGTATAATCCATGAAATTGAGTTTCCTTGGGATTGAATCCAAAATGACCATTCAATACCGTGTGGCCAAAATTACCTGCGCCAATTTTAACCAAGTTTTTAAACTTAGGTCCAAATGAAGAAACCAATTCATCTCCCGTACGTGGACCAATGACAGAAGTCGTTAAAATCGTTTTATTAGCTGTTTCCCACCGACGATCAAAAAACTCGTATTTCATTTTACGCCCTTTCTGCGCATTTTCTATTTCCGATAAGGGTTCAAAATTGCGCGAAATTTGTGGTTGGAGCACGATTTTACGTTCCTTCTCCAAAATGATATCGTCATTTTGAATATTTCCCTCCTTCTTATCTTGAGCTAAGACTTCAGCCTGTACCCCTAAGATTCCAAATAAGCTGCAAAGGATGATTGATTTTGCGTTCATTTCAATTTTCATGTTCTCTTATTTTAGGGGTAAGCTTTTTAATTTCGTTTTGGCCACTTCTACAATCGCGTTGTCCGTTGAATTATCAATGATCGATTTCAAAATCGCACGCGCTTGAGCTAAATTTTTAAGGGACACAAAGTTGTCTGCCAGTAACACATAGGCTTTACCAATGACGCCATCTGAAACATCCGCAAATTCATTTTTGAATTTGGTTGTAATCATTTCATTTGACTCTTTGTATTTTCCTGCTTGGCTTAATTGCAAAGCAAATTCAATTTGCGCTTCACCCCCAATGTCATTTTTGTCCAAAGCAATCGTCTTATTTAACCATTCGTTTCGCTGACCTAGTTGGGTACTATCTGTATATGAGTCAGCTAATTTCCGACTCATGGTCGCTAATTCCGTTGTCGAATACAAGTCTAAGGGTTCAACTTCTAATATAACTTTGCCCACTGAATCTAAATTCTTCGCTGCATAAAAGGTATTAAAGATTTGGTTATAGCCTGCCAATACATTTTCAGGTTCTTTGATTTTCGACTGATGCATGCGGTAGTAATTCACGGAGGATTGGAAATTACCTAAGTTGAATTCTAATTCAGCTGTACGTAAAATGGCTTTATTTACTTGAGGGTGTGCATTTTGCTCGATTACTTTTTTATAGGCTGCAACTGCTTCCGTGGAATCCTTGATTTGATCTGCTGCATCAGCTATCAAATAATAAGCTTCCACAACGTTTTCGTCCGTTGGGTATTTCGTAACAAAATCCTTCAAGGCAGGAATAGCTTTGTCAAATTTCTTACCATCATAAATACCTTTCGCTGCACTGTATTTCAAATCCATTGCTTCTGCATCATTGGATTCAGATGCGTGACTTGCTTGGTAGTTCTCCAAAACTTGGCCAAATTCCTCTGGACGGCCCACTTTAATTAAGTTCTCTTGTAAACCGATCAAGGCATCTTTGGCAATTTTGTCACCAGAAAACTCATTGATAATGCGTTTGTAATCCGCTAGCGCTAACTCAAACTGCTCATTGTTTGTATACGCTTGCGCACGCTTTAAAATGGATTGTGCTAGGTACTCACTCTTGGTTTTGGCATCAATTATTTCCGTAAAACCAGCAATTGCCTCTTTGTACTTGTGACCATTAAACAACAATAGGTTTTCCTGGAAAATAGCATCTTCAGCGAATTTAGAATCTGGGAAATTCATTCGAACCTGCTTGAAGGTTTGTCTCGCTTCTGCATCGCGGTTCAAATAACTTAGCGTCATCCCCTTTTGATACAAGGCATAATCTTTTTCAGTTTTAGCGATTTCTGCAGCCTGTGAATAATAGGTCAATGCATCTTGATATTTACGTGAAATCAAATAAGTATCAGCCAAACGAATTAGAATAGCAGGATTGTTCTTCGAATTTGGAGCTGCTTTTAAACGATCTACATACGCCTTGAATAGGTTGTTGGCCTTTGTGAAGTCCTTTGTATTAAAATACGCGAACGCCAGTCCCATACGCACCTGTTGGATGAAATCTTCAGTTTGTCCCTTCCCACTCAATAACGGATTATACAAGTCAATTGCTTC
>JAIXRT010000275.1 GCA_027485075.1 Cytophagaceae bacterium | reverse complement strand
GCTAACGCTTGTCCATCCACAGTTACTTCGCCACGTAATACAAATACATAAAGCCCGTTTCCAGCCTTTTTGATGCCATATTCAGCCGATACCCCTGCATCAAATTTCCCGATATGGAACCACGCGTCTTGGTAAATCCAAACACCCGCATCCTCTGGATTAGGCGATAAAATTTGTTCAAATTTATTGACGCGATCCGCCGGATTCAATGTGATTTGATCGTACCGTGGCGTCACATTTTTCTTATTTGGGAATATCCAAATTTGTAAAAATTTCACCGTCGCGTCTTTATTTCGATTGTATTCGCTATGGTAAATCCCCGTCCCCGCGCTCATCACCTGAATATCCCCGCTCTGAATTACGGTCGTATTCCCCATACTGTCCTTGTGCTCCAAATCCCCTTCCAGCGGAATACTGATGATCTCCATATTATCATGTGGATGCTGACCAAAGCCCATCCCACCCGAAACGGTATCATCATTTAATACCCGCAATGCACCAAAATGAATGCGCTTGGGATCATAAAAATTCGCAAAACTAAAGGTGTGAAAACTTTTTAACCAACCATGATCAGCTGCTCCGCGGGAGCTAGCTAGATGTAATTCATATGATGCCATACGTGTTATTTTTTATCCTTTGCTTTAAAAGTCCAGGTGAATGTAAACTCTGCGACTTGTACACCGTCCGAATTTCGACCTATTGATTTTGAAACAAACTTCGAACCCGTTTTGTTCTCGATGGCTTCTTCAACGGCTGATTGAAAGGCAAGTCCATCTTCGCAGGTGAAGTGCACGACACCGGTTGCTTTTTTGGTGAAGGAGGCTTCTACTTTTTCCACCAACATACTTACGCCCGGGTCGCGTTTGTATACTTGACCAAAGGCCAACATCCCCGCACTCATTTCGGCGGCCATGGCTTCAACGGCAAAGTAGATAGAACGAAAGGGATTTTGGCTAAACCACGAATATTTGACGCGGACCACACATGTTTTTTCATCAAAATGCGCGATGGAAAGTCCCGCCCAAAATGCCGCAGAAAGCTTCTGAAAGATGAAAATTTTAAATAAAATGGGGTTTGTGATCAGGCGCTTAAATGCGGGGAAATTAGGATTCATAATTATATAATATAAGGAATGAGTGCTTTAACGCGGGTTTGATAAGTGAGGTACTCGGCACCGAAAATGGCCACTAATTTTCTTTCTTCCAAGCGATAGCCGATTAAAATATACCCGTAGGCGATGCCTAAGGTTAGTAACATTTTCTGTGTCGGAATGAGTAGAAATAAACCTAATATCACCACAATGGTTGCAAAATAAAGCGGATGGCGCACGTACCCATACATGCCGGATTGTACAAGTTTGGCATCTGTTTCCGCTTTGAATCCCAGAAATGCCTTACCATCAAATGCGCGAAAAGCTAGGATTAACAATATAAATCCAATCGCCAACAAACCTCCGCCTACAATTGTGAGATACAGATTATCAATTAGTTGATTGTTTTCAGCTGAAACACTCCAATATAAAAGGGGTAAAATACTGCTCATGGCAATCAGATTATATGCGATGCGGTAGTATTTAAATCCTGCTGGAAATGCGTTTAATGCCCAATTTTTTACGGCATTGGACGCCAAAAAGCTATGTACAAAGAAGTATGAGGCCCAAGCCAAGGCTAGTAGATAAAATTCCATAGGTGCTAGTTGGCAATTTTCTTACGCATTTGCACACATTTTTTTGATAATTTTACCCACATGATCATCCAAGAAATAAACCTGGATACCGTTTGGCAGATTCGCCATCAGGTGATGTGGCCGGAGCGCGACGTGTCTTTTGTGCGCATCCCTGAAGATGCGGAAGCGAAACACCTTGGGGTTGTTTTGGATGACCAGGTTGTCTCGATCATTTCACTTTTTGAAACACCCGAAGGCCTGCAATTTCGCAAATTTGCGACGCTTGAGTCTGAACAGGGAAAGGGTTACGGATCATATTTGTTGAAGCATGTGATTGATTCACATCCAGGTAAACTTATCTGGTGTCATGCCCGGGTCGAAAAACAGGCTTTTTACGAGAAATTCGGGCTATTTGCGCGTTCGACTACCTTTGAGAAGTCGGGGAAAACCTATGTGCGCATGGAGCGCGTCTAAGGTCTTTTTAAATTTTGAAGACTTGTAGAGACACGACACTTCGCGTCTTAATTTTCGTTAGTTAGACGCGAGGTGTCGCATCTTTATGTTTTGGACTAACGTCCAGCGTCCAACGTCTAATTGTGAAACCATTTCGCATACTCCACATAATTCATTGCCGTCCGCATAAATACATCCGCCGCTTCCGCGCTCACTGGTTTTAAAAATTTGGCCGGATTCCCGGCATAGATACTGCCAGCCGGTACGCGGGTATTCGAGGTCACGACAGCACCCGCGGCAATAATGGAACCCGTTTCGATCACCGCTCCATCCATGACAATTGCCCCCATCCCGATCAGCACATGATCCTCAATCGTGCAGCCATGCACGATGGCATTATGCGCCACCGATACATAATTTCCAATCGTCGTTTCCGTCTTTTGGTACGTACAATGAATCACGGCACCATCCTGAATATTTGAGAAATTTCCAATCCGAATCCGATTCACATCGCCGCGAACCACCGCGTTAAACCAAACCGTACAATGCTTCCCAAAGGTCACATCACCCACAATCGTGGCATTCGGCGCTTGCCAATTTTCCGCACCAAAAACGGGCGAAACTCCTTTTACCGGTAAGATTAATGCCATTTTCCTTGCAGTTTCATTACTTTTTCAATCACATCCCGCACGGCCCCTTTTCCCCCACCAAACGGCGACACATATTTGACAGCTTGTTGGATCTCCGGAATCGCATCCGCCGGACAAGTACTTAATAGCTCCGGTCGGGACAAGATTTTTAAGTCGGGAACATCGTCGCCCATGTATAATACTTCGGATTCATGTAAGCCGGTTTGGGCCAACCACTCCAAGTAGGTTTCCAATTTGTCCTTGCCCCCCAAACCGAAATAAATATCCTGAAATTTTAGATTTTCTAAACGCTTTTTTACGCCCGCATGACCCCCGCCCGTAATCACGCACATCCGATATTCCGCCATCCGCGCACGCTCAATCGCATACCCATCCCGAATAAAAAATGTGCGGTAATGTTCCCCACTCTCGAGTACATGTACCGAACCATCCGTCATGACACCATCCACATCAAATACAAATGCTTTAATGGAGGAAAATAAGGAAAGGACGTTCGACATGTTTGGGGGATTTGTGCCAACAAATATCTGCAATTTTTACGTATTTTTACCCCCATGTGGAATCGAATTATTTGGTGTTTATGCATTTGTCTGGTTATGCCAAAGGCACTGCATGCCCAGCAATTTTCAGGCAATCCGGATCGCTTTGCCAGCGAGGTTGCCAGCTGGGTGCTGCAAAGTAAATACCAAGATGCCCCACAAATTGCCGCCAAATGGAGCACTTTTTGGCAGTCCACTCCTCAAGAAGTTGTACGTACGCAAATCACTCAAACGGCTACAAAAGGCATGCGCTCGCCCCAAATTGCCTACTTATTTGTACGCGTCTACCTCCAATCTGCCCCCGAATTACAATCGGAATTGCTTCAGATTTGGCCAAAAATACTGGAAGCAAAAGACCCTAAGTTGGGCATCGCTTTACTCGAACAAATCGATTCCTGGCAGTATAATCAAACGCTAAGCGGAACGGCAAATTACCAAATTCGAATCCAAGGAACCCTACATCTCGCTTGGCATGAAACCCAAGCCGTCGTTTCCGAAGCGGATAGCTGGGATTCGGAGTCTCCTCTTAGCGACGCTACGCCTACATTTTCCTTTTCCAATGGACCTACGCTGACATGGAATAAGGCCATTTTACAATCCAAAATTTCGCGCGATAGCCTTGAAATCGTGCCAGAGACCTTTCAATGGTCGATTAAAGATCGGCTTGGAATCGGGACGCAAGCGCGCCTGAAAGGCGGTGCTTACGGTGATTGGGAGATAAAAACATTCCAAATAATTCCGCGAAAAGGGGTGTTGGTCAGTCAAGAAGGAACGCTGAAATTAGGCGAACGCTTGCTCGAGGGATCGGGGAAATTATCTCTCAAGCGCAAAGCTGGAACTCCATTTTTCTCCTTTGATTTCCAGTCAAAAACTGAATTAAAAGAACCACTGCAAGGCTTGTATTGGAAGGCGTTTGGTCGTCTACACATTCAAGATAATAAGCAAGGAATTTCCGCGAACGGATCTTCGCCAGCGCGGATTGAAGTCTATACGCAAAAACAGAAATTAGCCGAGTTTAAGACGCCAATGGCCTACATCAGTGCCGACGAGAAAATCCAGATGCCTCAGGGCGAATTCACTGCGTTTGTTGGCCCCAAAGATTCACTTTATCACGCCAATGTGCGTGCGAATTGGGTTCCGGGAGAGGAAGCTTGGCACATAAATCTGAACGAAAGCAAGCAAATGTTTGAAGAAAGTTTTCATCAAATGCGCATTGCTGGGGATTTGGCCATTCTAAAAGTGGCTGCTCGCATGATCGATTTTTACCGTGTTTCGGGGCGGGCTCAAGTACCCGCTTGGGTCGAATCGTTCGATTTTTTTGACGCGGAGCGCATCGACGCTGAACAAGGAATTTTGACCTATGACCCGCTTCGCGTACTGTATAATTATTTGAATGAAACGAAGCAGAATGAGGCCTATTTGGGGGATATCGCCACCCGATATCAGCGGGATCCCAAAACGCTACAAGGCGGCTTCGAACAATTTAAACGCGCAGGATTATTGAATTATCAAGCGTCCACTGATCGGGTTTCTTGGACGCGCCTCGGGAAACATTACGCCCAAGTCAAGTTTGCAAAAAAAGACTTTGATCGGTTTTATGTTCCTTCCTATGGCAACTTAGTGCCTCGAGATTCCGCCAATATTTCCCTTGATTTGGCACAAAAAAAACTCATGGTTCGGGGGATTAAAGAAGTCATGGTTTCGGATTCGTTAAAGGCAAATTTCCTACCTTCCGATTCCCAAATTTCCTTCAGCCAAGGACGTGATTTCGACTTCAAAGGCGAAATAAAAATAGGCAATTACCGCTTTCGTGGTCCCGCATTTTATTTCAATTTCACCAATTTTGCGGTTCAATTTCCCAAAATTGATTCCATTACCTTCCTGCCGAAAAACAGCTCACATGAAGTAGGCGGTCAGTTTAAATACGAAGCAGGCACGATCCTGCTAAGCCCGCCATCCAACAAATCAGGCCGGAATGGAATCGCGGCCTATCCCAAATTGCTTATTCCGAATGGTGTCGTTTCTTATTTCGATGAAGACTGGCGCGCGCAAGGCGTGTATACCAAAAAGCATTATTTCAAAGTGCCGCGTATCGAATTAGATAGTCTCACCCAAAAGGAAATTACCTTTCAAGGGAATTTTTATTCAGATGGGTTATTACCCACATTGAAGGCCTCGTTGATTTTGATGCCCGACCAATCTTTTGGTTTTCAATATACCAGCAAATCGCCGCTAGAAATTTATAAAGGGCAAGCGAAATATACGCTTGGTGCCGCACTATCGATGGATCGAGCCGGTCTGAAAAGCCAGGGAACGCTGCAATATCTCGGATTACAAGCCCAAGAAAAAGCCACCCATTTTTACCCGGATTCGTTGATTTCAGCCGGAACTGAAGCTAAAATAACATCCCTTTTTGGAGGCAAATCTATTTTCCCAGAAGCTAAAATTCCTGCCCATACCTTGCGCTGGATTCCGTCGCAAGACAGTTTATGGATCCAGCCAGAAAAAACAGCCATTTCGCTTTTCCAAAATCAGGTGCAACTAGAAGGCCGACTCGGCATGCATCAGAAACAAGTATTTGCCCAAGGGAAAATGATGTATAATGAAGGCGTTTTCGTGGGCAATAACTTTCGATTAAATGCTACTTCGTGGCATGGGGATCAGGTGGAGATGAAGATAGGCCGACAAATGGCTTTGTTCAAACCTGCAGTTCAAGCGCAATCAGTAACCATTGACGCGACAGTGGGTACAGGGAAAATGACAATCAAGCCGATGAAAGGCGAGGAAAGCCCCATTGTATTCCCATTTATTGCCTATCAAAGTACACTCAAAGATGCTGTTTGGGATACGCAAAACCAGACGTTTAAATTGACAGGGAAGTCGGGGTTTGAACTGCAGCGTTGGGCAGAAAATGACAGCTTAATTCCAGATCAATCGCAAGGGCTCATTCGCGCAAGTTCAGCAGAATATGACTTGAAAGCGCAAATTTTATCGCTCGCAGGAGTTAAAGAGGTAGGCTCAGGCCCAAGCCAAATTTATCCAGCAAAAGGACTTTTTGGTTTACAAAAAGATGGCGCCTTTAAACCGTTTGCTGGCGCTAGAGCGTTGTTAAACGGAACACATATGTTGGCCGACTTAAAAGTAACCGAAGGGAATTCAACCTCTTGGAAGGGCGAGGCGAATTATTTATTTCCGCGGAGTGATGGGGATACGGTAAAAGTGGCCTTACGCAATTTTGCATTTGTGGAGTCGGTTTTGCCGACTAAAAAAACAGAAACGGTCATTACGGCGGAGGGATTAATTGCCGAGAAAACGCCACTGAATTTTAGTAAACATCAGCAATTTAAGGGAGAAGTCGCGCTGAATTCGGGGAAGGCAAATTTACAGTTTAAAGGATTTTTACGCCCCGTTTTGGGCTTACCTAATTTCAAGGCGGCATGGATTCCATTTGAAAATGCGAAGGGAGAAACGCCGACGCTTAAGCTGGATCCAAGTGTTCGCGATGAGGCCGGTCGGCCAGTGACGGCGGGAATTTTTATCAATGCGGATAATAAATTATACCCGACATTTTTG
>JAIXRT010000067.1 GCA_027485075.1 Cytophagaceae bacterium | reverse complement strand
GAAATTAATGGCATTCACGTTAGCGCACCCTGTGATTTATCGAATCGGTGGTTCGCTTATGCGTAGATTTTCTGGCCTCTTAAATTCAAGTTTAAATCCTTGGTACAAACAACGCGAAATGCCACAAGCACCTAAGGAAAGTTTCCAAGAATGGTATAAGAAACGATGAGCGCAAGAGATCAAATTTTAGGGAAAATTGAGCCACTTGAACCGATTAAACATCCGGGTGCTTTTCAAGGTGCGTCTGAGGATTTTGATTTTCGCGCTTCATTGGCTGTTGTGGGTGCGCGTGTCGTTACTCCCACGGAGTTAGAAGAAATATTCCCGGGCCGTAGGCGCTTTGATAAAACGATGGATGGGTTGAGTTTAGCCGAAGTTGATGTGTTGGAGATTGATGGGGAGTTTGGAGTCGCAGAAAATGGGGCGATTTGGTTGACAGAGGAAGCGATGCCGCATCGCGTGGCGCCGTTTATATGCCAACATTTAGTTATCAACGTTAAAAAAATCGTTCCAAACATGCACGCAGCGTATGAGGAACTTGGAAAAGTAAAATCAGGATTTGGTTTATTTCTTGCCGGTCCATCGAAGACCGCTGACATTGAGCAATCGCTCGTAATTGGTGCGCACGGCGCGCGCAGTTTAACCATTGTGATCCGAAATTAATCGCTAAATAGGTCGTAGACCCCGACAGTGTCTATCGGAAAAATTTCCTATATTAGTTCCGCAAAACCTATTCAATTATGTCAGTTTCAAGAAGAAAATTCCTAGGTCAATCCGTCCTTTCCTTAGCGGCGTTTAGTATTGTGCCACGCCACGTGCTCGGAAAAGGCTTTTTGGCCCCATCAGACCAACTTACCAAAGCAATCATCGGTACCGGCGGCATGGGCCGTGGCCACATCCCTTATGCTGGAACACGTGTCGTTGCATTGTGTGATGTAGACAAAAAAAATCTACAACTCGGATTAGATAAAGTAGGGAAAGGCGTGAAAGCTTTCTCCGACTACCGTGAAATGATTCAACTCCCTGAAGTGGACATTGTCCATGTAGCTACCCCGCCGCATTGGCATGGAATCATGGCCGCAGATGCAGCTAGGGCAGGTAAAGATGTTTGGTGTGAAAAACCGATGACCCGGACAATTGGAGAAGGACAAAGATTAAAGGAAGCAGTCCAACAGCATGGTCGGATTTTCCGCTTGAATACGTGGTTCCGTTTTGAAAGTAATTTCTACGGATTGAATTGCCCGGTGAAACCGATGAAGAAATTAGTCGATTCTGGGCTACTCGGTTGGCCGCTGAAATTTACCGTCAGTAAACACACCGGTTTCGACTGGAAATTCTATTGGGTGGGCAAAACAGATTTGACGCCACAACCCGTTCCCCCTGAATTAGACTACGACGCTTGGCTCGGACCTGCGCCTTACAAACCATATAATGTGCATCGTACCCACCAAACGTTCCGTGGTTATTGGGATTACGATGGTGGCGCGCTAGGCGATATGGGTCAGCACTACATGGATCCGATTCAATATATGCTTGGAAAAGACAACGAAAGTCCAGTTTATGTAGAGGTAGACGCCCCTGTTCAAGATAAAGACGCCGTTGGAATCTTCAATCGCATTACCTATACCTATGCCGACGGATGTCAAATCGTTCTGGATGGCGAAGCTAAAGATGAAAAAGTAGCCTACATCGAAGGCCCCAAAGGAAAATTATACCGCAATTTCAAGTCAGACATCCCTGATTTAGAACGTAAATTAGCGGAGTTTCCTGAGCCACCGGCCCAACAAATCGACTTCGTAGATTCGGTAAAAAATAGAACGCAATTTGCCTTGAATGAGGAAAATGGACATCGTTCTTGTACACTCATCAACATGGGTTTAATCGCGATGCGCTTACACCGAAATCTTAAATTTGATTCCGTTAAACAAGAATTTATCGGCGATCCAGAAGCAAATAGTCTCATTAATCAGCCGATGCGCGCACCTTATATCCTCTAAACGACATGAAATATTTACTATTAGTATTGATTAGTTGGCAAACCCTCGCGCAATCTTCCCGCGAGCAGCAACTTAATTTTCGGACTCAAGGAGCCACACCTGCCTTAAAAGCGGCAGCATATGCGAGCAAAGGTGTATATGAACCTACGCAGGCGACGGAAGCTTTCATATTGGCCAACGCAAAAAACACGGCCGAGTTAAAAGCGTTTTTGCGCCCAGACCTGCCGGAGGCGACGCAATGTGAGTTAATCGGTTTAATTGCCAAACAAGATGAAAGTATCCTAATCGCACAATATCCAACTGCGAAACCACAGGTTACCGCATTTATTTTAAAGCAATTATTGGCTAAGCCGCGCACCAACATCAGCATAAAAACCTGGGATGCCGCGCATCAAAAAGCATTTGTTCGAGCGGTGGGAATTTACAAAGCCGCTTGGGCCTTGCCACTTATTCAAAATTCGAATTTCAAAACGGAACAGATTATTTCTCAATTGCAGGTTCAAGGGGCCAAAGGACTTCCAGCTGTTTGGGATATGTTAAAATCGAATCAAGTTGATGCACAAAAAATAGCCGACTTGACGACTACCTTAGCGGCAAATGATTTCTTAAAAGCTAGGCTCAGTACCTACGAACAGGCGTCAACAGCACAAAAAACAGTTTTGTTGACCTACGGAAGTGATCGACAGTGGCCAGAGGTAAAAACGTTAGTATGGCGGGCCGTACAATCTAATCATCCACAACGTGCGGCTGGATTTGAGGCGTTGACTTTTTGGGTGGAATTGAAAGATTTTGATCTGATTGCTGAGAAATTATCGATTGCTCAGTTGCCGAATGAAATTAAGGCTCTTCAAAATTGTATGACGCAATTGATTAAGCAGGACGGTTCACGTAACAGTAAAATAACGGCATTTGCCTTAGCGGCAGCACACAAAAATAATTGGGTGCCTTTCGTTCAGGAAGTGGCCAATTTGGACTGGTTGTATGCTTTAGGAAAGAAAGATGAAGAGGCATTAAAAGCTTTTGTACGCATTAATGGACGTGCATTTGCGAATGTAGACCAACAAGTTTTACGTTACCGCAACGCGCTGGATTTAACCCAAAACATCGATATCCGCGAGCAGATTTACAGGGGATTGGCCAAATGTAATTCGTTATCAGCCATGCGGACGCTGTATTTAGGATTGAAGGAACCTAATAGTAAGCAAATAGCAGTGGATGGTTTGGCGGCACTTTATGTGGCCAATCCTGCTTTTCAAGGTCAAATGACTAAAGAATGGACACTTGAAAACCAATGGCAAATTTCGGATGCTGCCATTCGTGACCAAGTGATGAAAAGCAACCCTGGTCGTGGATTTTACACGATGTATAATAGTACCGACTTACGTGGTTGGAAAGGTTTAGTTGACAATCCCGTTAAACGTCGTAAGACTTCTGCGGATACCCTAGCCATGAAGCAAATCAAAGCCGATTCGATTATGCGCAAAGGCTGGTTGGCGCAAGGAGAGGAACTTCACTTCACTGGCCATGGCGATAATTTATGTTCGGTCAAAGATTATCAAGATTTTGAGTTAACCATCGACTGGAAGATTGAAAAAGAAGGTGATGCGGGACTTTATCTTCGTGGTTCACCACAAGTTCAGATATGGGATACGGCGCTAACGCGTGTGGGCGCACAAGTAGGTTCAGGAGGTTTGTACAACAATCAAATTAATCCGAAGAATCCTCTGAAAGTGGCTGATAATCCCGTAGGAGAATGGAATACGTTCCGCGTGGTTATGCGCGGAGAACGCGTTACCGTTTATTTGAATGGCGAGTTAGTCGTGGACAATGTGATTTTGGAAAACTACTGGGATCGTAAAATTCCGATTTTCATCAAGGATGCCATTGAATTACAAGCGCATGGAAATCATATTGTATACCGAAACATTTATGTGAAGGAATTGACTCCACAGCCTGCGTATACACCCGAGGAAGTTGGTTTTGAGCCACTTTTCGATGGCTCTTCGTTGTTTAATTGGACCGGAAATACGACGGATTATTACCCAGTAAATGGTGAGTTAGTGGTAGATCCGAAACGTGGTGGCAAAGGTAATTTGTACACCAAAAAAGAATACGGCGATTTTCACATGAAGTTTGATTTTCAGTTGACACCTGGCGCCAATAACGGCTTAGGTATCCGTACGCCGCTTGAAGGTGACGCTGCCTACGTGGGGATGGAATTACAGATTTTGGATAATACATCTCCCATTTATGCCAAATTACAACCTTATCAATACCATGGTTCTGTCTATGGCATCATCCCAGCTAAGCAAGGTTTTTTAAAACCAGTAGGTGAATGGAATGAGCAGGAAGTGATTGCAGAGGGAAATCACATTAAAGTTATTTTAAATGGAGAAGTTATTACTGATGGCGACATTGTTCAGGCCATTAAAGATGGAACGCCGGATCACAAAGAACATCCAGGTTTGTTAAACAAAACAGGCCATATTGGGTTTTTAGGTCATGGGTCTCCGTTGAAATTTCGGAACATTCGAATTAAAGAAATCATTAAAAAGAAAAAATAAGTCATGGCAATCACATTGACGATTAATCGAAAAAAAGTAAGCTTGGACATTGATTCCAATACCCCGCTTTTGTGGGCTTTACGTGATCATGCAGGGCTTTTAGGGACCAAGTTTGGTTGCGGTATCGCGCAATGCGGTGCTTGTACAGTTTGGGTGAATGGGGAAGCTACACGTTCATGTGTTTTACCTATTTCTGCTGTGGCAAATACACAGATTACCACAATTGAGGGCCTAGATCCTGCAGGAAAACATCCGATTCAAGAGGCTTGGGACGAATTAGATGTAGCGCAATGTGGCTATTGCCAAGCGGGTCAAATCATGACCGCCGCAGCCTTATTGAAGAAAAATCCGCATCCCTCGAAACAAGAAATTGTTGACGGCATGGCCGGAAATATTTGTCGGTGCGGCACCTACCACCGCATCCAAGAAGCAGTCGCATTAGCCTCTAAAAAAGTCAAGAAATGAAAACGACACGTAGAAATTTTATCCAACAAACAGCACTCTTTACGAGTGTGTTTACCCTCGGATTTGATTGGTTCGAATCCAAGGGAGCTACGATGGCGATTGCCAATGAGCCAGGTAGATTCAATGCGTTTTTAAGCATTGATGCCGCTGGTAAAATTCGCTTGTATTCGCCAAATCCAGAGATTGGTCAAGGGATTAAAACAGCTTTTCCAGTCGTTGTGGCTGAGGAGTTGGATGTGGATTGGAAGCAAGTAGAAGTCTTACAGGCAAATTTAGATACACAGAATTTTGAACGCCAGTTGACCGGAGGTTCGGGGGCCTTAAAACATTCGTGGGAGCGTTTACGCAAAGCGGGTGCCAGTGTACGCCAAATGATGGTGCAAGCAGCTGCGAATCAATGGAAAGTAGATGCAAGTGTTTGCAAAACATCAAAAGGTTTTGTTCTAGGGCCAGCTGGGCAGAAAGCATCCTATGGTTCTTTAGCTGCGGAAGCGGCAAAGTTGCCCGTTCCTTCGACCGTTACGTTCAAGGATCGCAAAGATTATAAAATCATTGGAACGCGTGTTCGCGGCGTGGATAATAAAGATATTGTTACTGGAAAGCCAGTTTTTGGAATAGATGTTCGCAAGCCAGGCATGGTATTTGCGCAGATCGTTCGTCCGCCTTTTGGGGCGACTTTGAAATCTTTCTCCGCGGATGATGTGAAGAAAATGCCGGGTATTATTGACGTTGTTTCCTTTAAAAATAAGGTAGCTATCGTGGGTACAAGTACCTACGAAATCATGCAGGCGCGTCAGAATTTGACATGTTCGTATGGATCAGATACTCCGTTGGAAGGAAATGATACACATCAAGCATGGTTTGATGCTGGTATGAAGACAGATAAGGCAACGGTCCAGCGGAAAGATGGGGATTTTGCGAAAGCCATTTCAGAAGCTGCCAAAGTCATTGAGGCAACCTATGAGTGTCCATTTATTGCGCACAGCCCGATGGAGCCGATGAACTTTTTCGCGGATGTGAAACCGGGTTCGGTTATTTTGGCTGGTCCCACACAAGTACCACAGCCCGCTCAAAAAGCAGTTGCGACTTTGTTAGGCGTTCCTGAAAATACCGTTCAAGTTGAATTGACTAAAATGGGGGGAGGCTTCGGTCGGCGCTTGAATAATGACTTCGCGCTAGAAGCCGCTGAATTATCGAGCATCATTAAAAAGCCTGTTCTTGTTATGTGGACGCGTGAAGATGATATGGGTGGTGGAATTTACCGACCAGCTGTTCGGTACCATTTCAAAGCAGGTATCGATGCCAAAGGAAATATTACTTCGTTTTATCTACGTGGCGTAGGTTTGAATGCCGGTAATTCGACCCGTCAAGACAACTTCCCGGTGGGGGCAATTGACCATGTTTTAATCGAATCAGTAGATCAAAAATCTGCGGTAACAACGGGTCCATGGCGTGCGCCAATAACCAATTTCTTGGGTTTTGCGGAGCAAGCATTTCTCGATGAGGTGGCAGAAGCTGCTGGAAAAGATCCGATTCAAATGCGTTTAGATTTATTAGCTCGTGTGAAATCGAACCCGGTAGGAAAAATCACCTATGAGGCTGATCGCTTTGCCGAAGTAATTAAGCAAGTGGCAGAGAAGTCTCAATGGAAGAAAAAACCAGGGGTACACCAAGGATTTAGTGTGTATTACTCGCATTTCTCTTATGTGGCGCAAGTAGCGGAGGTACAAGTGAAAAATGGAAAACCACAAGTGACGCATGTAACTGCTGTAACGGATTGTGGCGAGGTTATTAATTTAAGTGGCTCGGAGAATCAAGTGAAAGGTGCAATCATCGATGGCATGGGTCATGCGATGTTTGCGAAATTGAATTTCCAAGCGGGGGTAACCAGTCCAACGAATTTCAATGCATACCGCATGATTCGAGGAAACGAAATTCCGAAAATTGATGCATATTTTGTGGATAATGGCATAAGCCCAACGGGATTGGGAGAGCCGGCATTACCACCCACAGGTGGGTCAATCGCCAATGCGATTTATGCGGCAACCAAAAAACGTTTTTATAAACAACCATTCTATTGATGGCCATTCCCAAAGTTCAATATCTTGATAATCTGCGTGTCACAGCAACCCTTGCGGTATTGCTGATTCATTCGGCCGCAAATGTCTTATTGAGCTTTGGGAAGATACCAGATTCAGCCTGGTGGTTTGCCAACGTATATAATGGGGGTTTCCGGTATGCAGTACCTATTTTTGTGATGCTCTCTGGAGCATTATTATTGCCCAGAGAAGAGGAGATAGGCTCCTTTTTTAAAAAGAGTTTTCTAAGAATCATCGTTCCTTTTCTCTTTTACAATTCGATTTTCGCGATTTTCAACTGGCAAGTCCGTCAGAGTGGCCGGTCGCAAAGCCTAACGTGGATTTTTAATCAATTTTTTGATGGGGCTTCCTATCATTTTTGGTACATCTACATGATTGTGGGTGTTTACCTCTTTATACCCATTATTGGCGCCTGGGTACGTCAAGCACGTGAAAGTCATTTGCAATTCTTTCTAGGGATGTGGTTGGTGACTATTTTGTTTGATAATTCGCATTTTCCGGGATTGAGCCTACCGGTCAAATTACCTTATTTCACTGGGTATATTGGGTATTTAGTTTTGGGTTATTACCTGGCTAAACATTCCTTTTCGAAACTTATTGCTTGGAGTTTGTTTATAATTGGTACGCTTTGGACCATGCAAGGCACGTATCTGCAATCGCTCGAAGATGGCAAGTTTTATGGCTTGTTGTATGCTAATTTTTCGCCGAGTGTAGTTATGTCGACGGCCGGATTGTTTATGTTATTTAAGTCCTGTGAAATGACCATACCAGGTACCATTGCG
>JAIXRT010000045.1 GCA_027485075.1 Cytophagaceae bacterium | reverse complement strand
TCTATCTGATTCATCTGGGGAAAAATTAATAAGCTGTTATGGGCTCAATTGATCCATCCGCGCGATACTTTAACTCAGTTACTTTGATGTTACGTAAATGTGTTCTGCCTGATAATTGGACATCATGGAAATACAAATACCACTTGCCATTTTGCTCCACAATCGAATGGTGATTCGTCCAACCTTTGACTGGCTTCAAGATTACGCCTTGATAGGTAAAAGGCCCATAAGGACTCGTTCCGGTTGCATAGGCAATGTTGTGGGTATCCCCTGTCGAATAGCTGAAATAATATTTTCCTTGGTATTGATGTACAAAGGCTGCTTCAAAGAACCGACGGTCATGATCGGAGGACAACAAGATTTTACCAGATGCGTCAATAATCTGCACATCGCGAGGTTTTTCGGCTAACACCTTCATGTTTTTATCGAGCTTAGCTACTTTAGCCATTAACGCCGGTTGATCGTTTGCCGGTTGGCTATCGTCATTCGCCATGTAGTGCCCCATTTTCCAACGTTGCAATTGGCCTCCCCAAATACCTCCAAAATACATATAATGCGTTCCATCTGCATCTTTAAAGACACACGGATCAATGCTGTAAGTTCCATTGATGTAATTCGGTTCCGCCTTAAAAGGACCTTCGGGCTTAATGGAACTAGCTACTCCGATGCGAAAAACGCCCTCTTTGTCTTTAGCAGGGAAATATAGATAATATTGACCATTGGACTCAGCTGCATCAGGAGCCCAAAGCATCTTACCCGCCCAAGGGATATCGGCTAATTTCAAAGCTACTCCGTGATCCGTCACAGGGCCAGTTGGCGTGGTTTGTGACAGCACGTGATAATCATTCATCGCAAAATGGCTACCCATATCATCTTCTTTGACACCGGCATCGATGTCATGCGATGGATAAATGTAGATTTTTCCTTGAAAAAGGTGTGCAGAAGGATCTGCTGTGTAGATATGTGAAACAAGTGGTTGCTGAGCAAATGCCCCAAAACTCACTAAAGCAAAAACGAGTATTTTTTTCATCTGAATAGGTTTGTAGTTCAAAGCCCTAAATTTCTTATTTTTACTTCATGAAAGCAATTCAAACCGCATTATTATCGTATGGGATGTCGGGACGTATTTTTCACGCCCCTTTTATCGAAATTCATCCCGGCTTCGAGCTTGTAGGCTCCTACGAACGTAGCCAAAAAAACATTCAAAAAGCCTATCCCGGAACACACTCGTATGATTCACTAGACGAAGTCATACATGATGCTGATATCGAATTAATTATCGTCAATACCCCCATCCCCACGCATTTCGAATATGCTTCTCAAGCTTTGAAAGCGGGAAAACATGTCGTGGTTGAAAAGGCCTTTACGAACTCAACCGAAGAGGCAAAAGAACTTCAGAAAATTGCTTCAGAAGTAGGGAAACATATTTTTGTCTACCAAAATCGCCGTTGGGATTCCGATTTCTTAACAGTCAAAAAGATATTTGAATCTGGTCAATTGGGTGAAATCGTAGAAGCTGAATTTCATTTTGACCGGTTTAATGGAATTAAATCTCCAAAGATGCACAAGGAAGTTCCTGGGCCGGGGGCTGGAATCATATTTGATTTGGGACCACATATTATTGATCAGGCATTGCATTTGTTTGGAAATCCAACCCATGTTTTTGCGGATTTAAGGAAAACAAGACCCGGAACGGAAGTCGAAGATTTATTTGAGATTTTACTGTACTATCCGGAAATGCGCGTTCGCTTGAAAGCTGGTTATTATTTTAAAGCGCCAATTCCTGCGTTTCAGTTGCATGGGAAGTTGGGCAGTTTTATCAAGACTCGCTCGGACCGACAAGAGATCGACTTAGATGCAGGTCAAAAGCCACAAGGAAAAGAATGGGGACTGGATAGTCCTTCTGATTACGGTTTGATACATGTAGATGGAACTAATCCTGACCGGGTAGCTTCTGAAAAAGGTGATTTTATGGCCTTTTATGAGAATGTTTATCAATCTTTACGCGGCGATGCGTTACCGGCGGTATCGGTGCAAGATGGCATCAACAGCATGCGGGTGATCGATGCGGCGATAGAAAGTAGTCGGGAGAAAAGAGTTATAAACTATTAGAAATAGACGCTAGGTATCGCGTCTCTACAGAAAAATAGACGCGAAGTATCGCGTCTCTACAGAAAAATCCGTGAGATTTCGCGTCTCCACAAACAGCCCATGGAAGCAGACATATTCACTAATTTTGAACCCGAATTACAAAAAAAGATCCAACAAGTAGGCGTGATTCGCAAGTTTCAAGCGGATGATTTCCTCATGAAAACAGGCCAAAGCATCCGTTCAGCCGTGTTTGTCACCAAAGGGATTATCAAAGTATTCCGAGAAGATGATGAAGGCAATGAAGTTTTCATGTACAACTTACATCCAGGTGAAGCCTGCGCCATTTCGATGACATGTGCAGCCAGAAACCTCAATAGCCAAATTATGGCTAAAGCTTTGGTCGATACCGAAGTGATGACCATACCCGTGGAACTGATGGACGAATGGGCTTCAAAATATAAATCTTGGTATCAATTTGTTTTGGAGACGTATCGTTCACGCTTTGAAGAGTTATTGGACACCTTGGACCACATTGCCTTTCGAAATTTGGATGAGCGTTTATTATGGTACCTCAAGCAGCATCAAAAAAGTTTAAAGAGCAATACGATTAAGGTTTCGTTTACAGATATTGCGACGGAATTAAATTCTTCTCGAGAAGTTATTTCGCGCTTGATGAAGAAATTAGCCGAGAAAGGTTTCATCCATATCAACAAATCTCAAATTGAAATTATTGATTTGAAAAGCCTGTGATAAAAATCACGAATTTTGTGATTTGAATGGGTGACATTTGCCTAAACAAATCGCATAAATAGCAACTATGGAATTCATTGGATATTTCGCTTCTTTACTTATTGGCGTTTCATTAGGCTTAATTGGTGGTGGCGGATCCATTTTAACCGTTCCGGTATTGGTTTATTTGTTTGGTGTTGATCCAATACTCGCAACAGCATATTCTTTATTCGTGGTGGGTGCTAGTTCACTTGTAGGAGCCATACCCAAATACAAACAAAGGCTCATCAATTTGAAAACGGCTGTCATTTTTGGCATTCCGTCTATCTTATCTGTTTATGCTACCCGTAAATTTATTGTTCCTTTAATTCCAATCGATGTTTTTACCGTTGGTGACTTTGTTGTCACCAAATCAATACTCATGATGGTTTTGTTTGCCATCTTGATGGTCGCTGCCTCTATCTCCATGATTCGAGGAACTTGCGAGCAATGCGAAAAAGAAAAATTAGGTACTTATGTGGAGGAAGAGCAGGTGTTCAACTACCCAATGATTCTATTAGAAGGTATAGTTGTAGGTCTATTAACAGGTTTAGTTGGCGCTGGTGGAGGTTTCTTAATCATTCCAGCCTTGGTTATGCTTTCTAAACTATCCATGAAACAAGCTATAGGCACTTCACTTTTAATCATTGCTGCCAAATCGCTCATTGGTTTTACTGGTGATCTAGGTCATACAGTCATTGATTGGAATCTATTATTAACCGTTACTGCATTAGCCATCGGCGGAATTTTCATCGGCGATGCAATTAGCAAAAAAGTAGATGGAGATAAATTAAAAGTGGGATTTGGCTGGTTTGTTTTAGTTATGGGAATCTATATTCTAATCCAACAAATCGCTTTCCCAATCAAATAATTAAGAAAAATACGTACATGAAAGTAGAGCAAATTTACACGGGATGTTTGGCACAGGGTGCCTACTACATTGAAAGCAATGGGGAGGCTGCAATCATTGATCCACTACGTGAAGTGCAACCCTACATCGAGAAGGCTGACCGAAATGGAGCAAAGATTAAATATGTGTTTGAAACTCATTTTCATGCGGATTTTGTATCTGGACATATAGATTTATCCGCGAAGACAGGTGCACCCATTGTTTATGGGCCTAATGCTGCATGTGCATTCGACTGTATCTCTGCGTCAGATGGTCAAGAATTCAAATTAGGAAATGTGAGCATCCGTGTCATCCATACACCAGGACATACCATGGAATCTACCTGTTTCTTGTTGATCGATGAAACAGGAAAAGCAACGAGCTTATTCTCTGGCGATACCTTGTTCATCGGCGATGTAGGCCGTCCAGATTTAGCTCAAAAAGTAAAAGCTGATCTAACTGAAGATATTTTAGCAGGTCACCTATTCGATTCGTTACGTAATAAGATAATGCCTTTGACAGACGATATTATCGTATATCCCGCGCACGGTGCAGGTTCTGCCTGTGGAAAAAATATGAGTAAGGAGACTACGGATACGTTGGGCAATCAGAAGAAAACCAACTACGCATTGAATCCTGCCTTAACAAAAGAGGCTTTTATAAAAGAAGTTTTAACAGGATTAGTTGCTCCTCCAGCATATTTCCCATTAAACGTATTGATGAATATCCAAGGATACGATTCCATTGATAAAGTAATGGAGCGAGGCCAACACGCCTTATCTCCGGAGGCATTTGAGGTAGCGGCCAACGAGACTGGCGCATTAATTTTGGACACGCGTGATCCACAAACGTTTGCTGCTGGATTTATTCCAAATTCGATTAATATCGGAATTGATGGTTCATTCGCTCCCTGGGTGGGCGCGATGATTCCAGATATCAAGCAAGAAATATTGTTGGTGACAGATGAAGGCCGCGAAGAAGAAGTAATCACACGTTTAGCGCGTGTAGGCTATGACTTCACCATTGGTTACTTAAAAGGTGGCATTGCTGCTTGGAAAGCTGCAAACAGGGAAGTGGATACAATCACATCGATCAGCCCAGAAGAAATGTTCGCTCGTTTCGAAGCAGGTGAGGGTGAAATTATTGACGTTCGTAAAAATTCAGAGTATTTAAGTGAGCATGTAGTAGACGCTGAAAATGCACCTTTGGACTTCATAAACGATAGCATGTTGAAAATCAACAAGAACAAGACTTACTTCGTACACTGTGCAGGTGGTTACCGTTCAATGATCTTTAACTCAACCTTACGAGCTCGTGGATATGACAACTTAATTGACATCAATGGTGGCTTTAAATCAATCAAGGAATCGAATAAATTCCAATTAACGGAATATGTTTGTCCTTCGACACTATTGTAGAGTTAAGAACTAAGAGTTAAGAACTAAGAGTTAAGAGAGAAATGAATTAATTTGCCAAAATATTTAACCTAGCGTCAACTAACAAAAGACAACTGACTACTTACAACTGATTTAAACTTACCATGATAGAAACAATCACCCAACCCTGGCCTTGGTATACGGCAGGAATCATTATTGGACTCATTGTCCCTACCCTATTGTTTTTAGGAAATAAGCATTTTGGCATCTCGTCTAATTTGCGTCATATATGTGCCGCATGCCTTCCAAGTAACATCCCATTTTTCAACTATGATTGGAAGAAGGAATCATGGAATTTATTCTTTATTGTGGGAATTTTTATTGGCGGGATCATTTCGGCCAAATTCCTTGGCTCTGAAGCCGCAATTGTGATACATCCAGATTTAGCATTGGATTTAGCTAACTATGGCATCACAGATTTTTCAGGCATGGTACCTAAGCAATTGTTTTCCATTGAAGATCTATTTACGCTGCGTGGTTTAATTATGATGGTAGGTGGCGGATTCTTAGTTGGCTTTGGTACTCGCTGGGCAGGAGGTTGCACATCTGGTCATGCGATTATGGGTCTTTCCAATTTACAATGGCCATCATTGGTGGCAACAATAAGTTTTATGGTTGGCGGATTTTTGATGGCCAATCTTATTTTACCATTTATTTTAAGCCTGTAATGATGAAGAGCCAACAAGAAGAAACGGATTTCGAAGTGCGTTCATTGGACACGATGTGTTTGAATGAATCCAACTTAAACCATCCATGGTGGTATAATTTTAAGTATCTAGCGGTAGGTATTGTTTTTGGTATCGTATTTGTAAAGGCTGAAATCATCTCTTGGTTTCGCATTCAAGAAATGTTCCGATTACAAAGTTTCCACATGTATGGGGTCATTGGAACTGCTGTTGTTGTAGGAGCTATTTCGGTTTTTCTCATAAAGAAATTGAAGATCAAAACCATTCATGGAGAAGCGATTACTTTTTCAGACAAGAAATTCAATAAAGGTCAAATCTATGGTGGCTTAATATTTGGTCTAGGTTGGGCTGTTACGGGTGCATGTCCGGGTCCACTTTTCGCTCAATTAGGAACAGGTGTTTTAGCGATTGCAGTAGTGATTCTGAGCTCTATTGCGGGAACGTGGGCGTATGGAAAGTATCGAGATAAATTACCACATTGAGAGGTTAGAGGTAAGAGGTGAGAAGTGAGAGATATAAAAAGGGGTTCGATTATTCGAATCCTTTTTTTGTAAAAAGTAGCCACCTCTTACCTCTCACCTCTTACCTTTCACTTATAAAATTCTTTAATTGGGCCATAAGGACCATACTTATGCTGATTCTCAGAAAATGAATCCGTGTAAGGACCAAAGGGATGATCAAATGGCTTCTTGGAAATATCAGGCCAATCACGCGATAAATCTTTGGCAGGTCTTGGCATCGAATTAACATAGGCCGCAACATCCCAGGCCTCTTCGTCACTTAATTGAGGTTTCTCATACGTTGTACCTTGCGGCATATTGTATTTTACATAACCTGCAAAATTTGAAATACGAAACAATCCGGCACCCACATTATAACTGTTCTTACCCCAAAGCGGTGGATAGGTGTAGGATTTACCTGTTGCTGCTAAAATCCCAGCTCCATCCGCTTGATGACAAGATTGACATTTAGCTAAATAGACGGCCTCCCCTTTCTTTGGGTCACTGGCCCGCTTCATGAGTTTTAACTTATAAATACCCGAACCTTTAGGGGCAACTTTTTTCTCCACATCGGTTCCAAGCCATTTGATGTAGGCAAGAATAGCCCGCATTTCTCGACTTGTCGAATCCAAGGCCAGGCCATTCAGACTACGTTCAAAACAATCATTCACACGCTTAATTTGATTCTCATTCGTTCCAGAACGAGCCCTGAACTTAGGATAAGTTGATTCTACAGCAAAATAATTATTACCCCACGGTTGAGTGCCTGCATTTAAATGACAGTTTTGGCAATTCATTCCGTTAGACATGAATCTTACACTTCCCTTAGGACCCAGGTAATCTGAGGTATGAGCAATCAATTCGCGACCATATAAAACTAATTCTTTTTGAGAATCAGTTAAATACATCATGCGCCAATCAGAGGGGGCCGTCCACACATGCGTGAAATTTGAATCGGGAACCTGAAAAACTTCTGTTTTTTTGATAGAATCAACCTGCTTAATCGCAGATTTTGTATAAATGAATATACCCACCAAAACAAATATGAATACAATCAATAAAGCGATAAACCCTGAAAGTATGGTAGAATAAGTAGATTTCAAATCCGCTGTTAATAAGTAAAACAAAAATAATTTGAATTTAGAATACATCAAGTGACAATTATCACGTGAATTGAATCTGATTCAAACCTAATATTACAAATTATTCTACAGTTCATGCTTTCATTATCGAGGTGAACATGTAGGATAATTTTGTAGTTTTGTCCGTTAACTCCTCCGTGTAATGCACATATTAATCGTTCATGATCAGAAAATTCCCGTGGCTGGTTACGGAGGAACCGAACGGGTGATTTGGGGTCTTGCCAAATCTTTATCCGATCTAGGCCACCAAGTTACCTTTT
>JAIXRT010000003.1 GCA_027485075.1 Cytophagaceae bacterium | reverse complement strand
TCACCTTGAGATACGGTCCATTCGTTGAAGAAAAGGGTAGCTTTTTGTCCTGATACACCTATTTTACTCCAAATGGGCCAGCCTGTTGATGTTACTAGGCTATTGGCGATAATGACTAAGGCTAATAAAAGCGTTTGAGGTCTCTGAATCATACGTGTTAATGTTTGATGCGAAATTAAGCATTTTCTTGAAAAAGCTTAGCTGCGATTTTGGCTGAGCTGAGACATAAAGGAATTCCACCCCCGGGATGTACACTTCCTCCAATCCAATATAGATTTTTGATAGCTGGTCGGTAGTTTGGGTGCCGCAAGAATGCCGCAAATTTATTATTAGATGCGTTTCCGTACAATGCACCGCCAGATGAAGAGGTGCGTGTTTCTATCCGACGAGGATCGAGGTAGTCCTCGGAAACAATGTGTTTTTCAAAGTCTACCCCGAGGATACGACTTACTTTGTCAATGACGTTTTTGCGGGTCGCGGCAACCAACTGGTCCCAATCTTGTCCGCTATTCGCAGGGGCGTTCATCAGCACAAACCAATTTTCGCAACCAGCGGGGGCATCTTCAGTAGCGACTTTACTCGATATGTGAACATAGGCCGTTGGGTCCTCATCCATGGTTTGGCCGCTGAAAATAGCTTCAAATTCCCGTTGGTAATGATCTGAAAAAAAGATGTTGTGAACACCTAATTCGTCAAATATTCGGTTAACTCCCCAATAAAATATAATACCAGAGCTTGATTTAGGCTGATTGAGCAGTTTTTTAGGCTTGGGTAGCTTAGTTAATAAGCGTTCATAGGTGGGCCGAATGTCCGCATTGCTGGCTACAAAGTCGAAATCATAATTTCCTTTGCTTGTTTTGATTCCTGTTACTTGGCTAGCTGTACAGCGTATTTCGGTTACAGGTTCTTCCAAGTGGAATTCAACGCCCAATTCCTGTGCTAAACGGGTTAACGATCTAGGTATTTCAATCATGCCCCCTGCCGGGAAATAGGCACCTAAATTGTATTCTAGGTGAGGAATGATGCTCAGGGTTGCTGGTGTTTGATAGGGATCTGAACCATTGTACGTGGCGTATCGATCGAATAATTGGACTGTTTTTGGGTTTTTAAATCGCTTGCGGTGACTGTTGTGCATCGTATCGAAAAGGCCGAGGCGATGCAAATTTGCATATCCAGTCAGGGCTTTTTTACCTGTCCAGGTGGATAATTTATGCAGTGAATTGTCTAAAAAAAGATCGCTAACGATGTTATATTTCGTCCCCGCATGAGCGATATAGGTTCGGACATTTTGGGCAGATTCACCTAATACCTCCGCAATTTCAGCAGCTGTTTTATCGGGATCCTGATGCGTATGTAGTCGCGTGCCGTCTTCCCAGAAGTACCGGCAAATCTCCGGTAATCGTTCGTATTGGTAGTAGTCGCGTGGGTTTTTCCCAGCAAGGGTAAATAGCTCGTCTACGAGTTGAGGTAGCGTAAAGAGGGAAGGGCCGGCATCGAATCGATAGCCATCAAGCGTGATTTCAGCTAATTTTCCACCCGGATAAGCATTAGCCTCAAACACGTGAACTTGTTGGCCCAAGCATGCCATGCGAATCGCGAAAGCGATGCCCCCAATTCCTGATCCTACGATTCCTATTTGCGCCACTGGATTATAATTAAAGCCCTAAATTAACTAAATAAGAATAAACGGGTAAATGTTTTACACTCCATTTCATTTTCTGTAATTTTGCACGAATTTTTAAATTAAAATATGCTACGCACACACACAAACGGCGAATTGCGCATGGGTCATGTAGGCCAAACGGTCACTCTATGTGGTTGGATTCAAAAGACGCGCGATAAAGGAGGGATGATTTGGGTTGATTTACGTGATCGATATGGGATCACGCAGCTGATGCTTGAGGAGGGGAAATCTACACCGGAGGCATTGCAAATTGCGCGTGGTTTAGGACGTGAATTTGTGGTGGAGGCGAAAGGTGTGGTCGTAGAGCGTTTGGCAAAGAATGATAAGCTAGCTACTGGTGATATTGAAATTAAGGTGACGGAAATTCGTGTGTTA
This sequence comes from Cytophagaceae bacterium, assembly GCA_027485075.1. GTDB lineage: Bacteria > Bacteroidota > Bacteroidia > Cytophagales > Spirosomataceae > Aquirufa. The sequence continues at coordinate 5,348 of JAIXRT010000003.1, read as the reverse complement.
AATCCTGCAAAATTACCTCCATTTTTAATTGAAGATGAGACGGATGGAGGAGATGATATTCGAATGAAATACCGGTATTTGGATTTGCGTCGCACGCCGATTCGTGAAAGTTTGCGCTTGCGTCACCAAGTAGGTCGCGAGGTTCGTAACTATTTAGATAAGCAAGATTTTATTGAGGTGGAAACACCTGTTTTGATTAAATCGACTCCAGAAGGAGCACGTGATTTTGTGGTTCCATCTCGAATGAACCCAGGTGAGTTTTATGCTTTGCCGCAATCTCCGCAAACATTTAAACAGTTATTAATGGTATCCGGTTTTGACCGTTACTATCAAATTGTGAAGTGTTTTCGTGATGAAGATTTGCGTGCGGATCGTCAGCCAGAGTTCACGCAGATTGACTGTGAGATGTCATTTGTGGAGCAGGAGGATATATTGAATATGTTTGAAGGGTTGATCCGTCATTTATTCTCAGCGGTAAAAGGATTGGATATCGGCGAGGTGCCCCGCATGACCTATGCGGATGCGATGAAATATTATGGTTCAGATAAACCAGATATTCGTTTTGATATGAAGTTTGTTGAGTTGAAAGGTGAGGGGGTAGATTTGACTTCTGGAAAAGATTTTCAGGTATTTGATTCGGCGAATACCGTGGTAGGTATTTGTGTGAAAGGTGCTGCTGAGTACACACGCAAGCAATTAGATGAATTAACTGATTTTGTTCGTCGGCCACAAATCGGGGCGAAAGGCTTAATTTATGCGCGTGTTCAGCCAGATGGTATCGTAAAATCTTCCGTAGATAAGTTTTATTCAGAAGCTGATTTGGCGACTTGGGCCACGGCCTTTGATGCAGCGCCGGGCGACTTAATTTTAGTTCTATCGGGTGATGGAGATAAGGTGCGTAAGCAGTTGAATGAATTGCGTTTAGAGATGGGGAATCGAATGGGATTGCGTGATCCAAATAATTATAAAGTACATTGGGTGGTTGATTTCCCATTATTGGAATATGGTGAAGAAGAGGATCGTTGGTTCGCGATGCACCATCCATTTACAAGTCCAAAGCCAGAGGATATTGCCTTGATGGAAGCTGGGGAATTTGGTAAAGTTCGCGCCAATGCATACGATTTAGTCGTGAATGGCGTGGAAGTGGGTGGTGGTTCAATTCGTATTTTCCAGAAAGACTTGCAATCCAAAATGTTTAAAGTTTTAGGTTTCACGGAGGAGGAGGCGCAGGCGCAATTCGGATTCTTGTTGGATGCTTTTGAATATGGGGCACCGCCACATGGAGGATTGGCGTTTGGGTTCGACCGCTTATGCTCGTTGTTTGGAGGTACGGAATCGATTCGTGATTACATCGCTTTCCCTAAAAACAATGCGGGTCGTGATGTGATGATTGACTCGCCATCGCCGTTGGCGCAAGCCCAATTAGATGAGTTGAAAATTAAGACGACCGTTTAGTCCGTCGAAAATACATGTAAAAAGGGGGCTGCTACGCGGCCCCCTTTTTTTATTAAAAATCGTAATGGAAAACTGGGCTCTTCCATTCGCCCGCATTGATATTGATGACTTCTTTAATTTCACCGTGGTGAATGTCGAATACCCAGCCGTGAAGATGTGGTAGCTTGCGCGTGGACCAAGCCTTCTGCACAATGGTCGTTTTTGCTAAATTTTGAATTTGCTCCGCCACATTCATTTCGACTAGTTTATTGAAACGTAGCTGCTCATCTTGTATACTTTGAAGCTCTTTGAAGTTTTTTTCATACACTTCTTTAATATTTCGAAGCCACTTATTGATCAGTCCAAAATCCTGATTAGTCATTGCTGCTTTGACCCCGCCACAATTGTAATGTCCACAAACAATGATGTGTTTTACTTCAAGTACTTCTACGGCATATTGTAGGACGGAGAGTAGGTTAATATCTGTATGGACAACCATATTAGCCACATTGCGGTGTACGAAAATGTCACCTGGGTCAGCATGTGTAATTTCCTCTGCAGGAACCCGGCTGTCCGCGCAACCAATCCAAAGGAATAATGGATTTTGATCTTTGGATAGATTATCAAAGTAGCTTTTGTCGAGCTCCAAGCGTTCACTCGCCCAAGCTTTATTGCTTAGCAATAGTTTTTTGTATTCGTTCATCGTTATTTCTTTTTTAAATCTGCTTCGATACCTCTTTCGTGGGCACTAGCGATAAATTCTTCAATTAGTTGCTTAATGTCATGATCCATAAAATGGACCTTTGATACATCGATGTATACTTCAGATCCTAATGGGATTGTTCTTAGCGTTTCTTTTAGTGCCATTTTATGCAAGAAGGTGACATCTTTTTGAAATTTGATTAAGACCTCATTATCTTTTGTATAGACCGAGAAAACAGATGAGTAATTGGTCGCTACGACAAAAATTAGGCCTACAAGCGTGCCGACGAAAATACCCCACAGTAAATCCACCCCAACCACAATCAGGATGGTGACTAGAAATGGGGTCCACTGTTTCCATCCTTCCGCAAAAACCTTTTTGAACTCTTTGGGGTGGGCTAATTTATAACCGGTATAGAGTAAAATACTGGCAAGACATGCCAATGGAATTTGATTTAAATAAAGCGGCAGTGCGAGTACGGCAATGAGTAATAACACGCCATGGGTAAAGCTCGAAATGCGTGTTTTCCCACCTGAGTAAATATTGGTAGAAGAACGAACGATGACAGATGTTATGGGTAAGCCACCCAATAAACCACTCGAAATATTACCAACTCCCTGAGCAATTAATTCGCGATCTGCAGATGCAATTCGTTTTTGTGGATCAAGGGCTTCAGTGGCTTCTAACGAAAGTAAACTTTCAAGTGAAGCGACAATGGCCAGTGTAATTGCTACTGTATAAACCTTCGGTTGCGAAAGAAAGCTCCAGTCTGGACTACTGATCCCAGAGGCAATCGCTCCTACAGATTCGAATATTGGCAGATTTACCATGTGTTCGGCGGAATCACCTAAATACCACGCCGGCATTTGGTATCGAAAAAGTGCATTGAGTCCGACGCCTGCAAGAACGACAAAAAGAGATGCCGGTAACGCGTTAAGTACTTTGATTTTTTCACCCAAGGCTGTCCAAGAAAACAAAAGGATTAAGCCTGTTGCTGAAATAATAAGCGCACCCATTTTTATCTCTACGATAGATTTTAAGAGCTCAGTAAATGTATTTTGTCCGTCTGAAATCTGTGAAAATTCAAAATCGCCTATAAAATCTAAGTCGTCACCAAACGCATGCGGTATCTGTTTTAAAATGATCACAATGCCAATGGCAACGAGCATACCTCGAATCACGGATGATGGAAAGAAGCCACCAATTTTACCCATTTTGACAACACCTAATATTATTTGGATGATTCCGGCAAGAATGACAGCCACCAGAAAACCAGAAAAACTTTGTAAATCTGCTATGGCATTTGCCACGATGATTGTTAGCCCGGCAGCAGGTCCACTAACGGATAATTCGGAGCCAGATATAAGGGATACGATAATTCCGCCCACGATTCCAGCGACTAATCCAGCCATCATCGGAGCGCCCGATGCAAGAGCTATTCCTAAGCAAAGGGGAAGTGCGACCAGAAATACGGAAATACCGGCTTTCCAATCCCCCTTTAGAAAGGACTGTATGTATTGATTCATATAGATATATTTAATTAATGAAAAATTAGTTGGTGTTAATTCCGCCAGTCGGGAGGGGGAACGATCGGATTAACGTGGCCAACTGATTCGCCTACAATATAAAATTTATCTGAAAGTCTTTCATCTACCCAAATTGGCATAAGGGTGTATGCCCAAGATATCAAGGACTCATTTGGGAAATCCTCATCTTCATCGGCCAACTCATCCCCTTCTTCTTGATTTTCTTGTTTTGGATTTTCTGGTTTAGAATGATGTTCCGTTTGTGTACTGAAATGTACCATAGACGTAATAGCAGGAATCGCATGCGCAGGTGATTGCCCAGCGCAAAGGAGACAAACCCAGAAAATGAGCAGCGTCCGCATTAGTCGAATTTCGTTTTCGTTTGACTGGTTATTTTTCCTTTTTCATCACGCTCTTGCACGATGATGGGCTCTATTTCTTCAAATTTATCTTTGCCGTATCGCAGTTCTTTTTTGAGTCTGCCGCCGGTGCCAAATTCGTAAAATTCGCGCCATCTTCCAATGCGTACACCCTCATCTAATTTTCCCTCCAAGGCCAAATTTCCCGATGGATAAAACAACAAATACTGTCCTGTTGACTTTCCATAAACGAACGGAATGACTTCTTTGATTTTGAGTTTGGCCGCATCAAAATAGCTAATGTTAGACCCTGCAGGAAACCCGCGATCAAAATAAATTTTCGTTAGTAGTATTCCTTCGGAATCATACGTTTCCCATCGGCCATCCTTAGCGCCCATGTAAAAATTGCCCTCCTCTACGACGAGTTGATTCACAATTTTCCGATAAGGACCGTGACAAATTTGAGCGCGCTGATTCTCTTTCAGCGGTGTATTGACGATACGGGATTGCTCGGGGTCGTACCACCAAATTTCTTGCACATATCGACTTACTGCTTCATCTTCCACATACTTGACGACATTAAATTCTTCCAGCGTGGCTCTACCGCCATTGCCATAATTGCCCACACGACGCTCCGTTTTTGTCCCCTCATATTCGTCTTTAGGCAGTACTTTCTTTTTTAAACGCCGGGCGGTCATACTTGCTTTGATGCTTACATCTTCCCAAATCGCCTGACTTTCATTTTTAATATTTTTGGCTGATTCTAGGCCTTGCTCAAGTCCTGTGCTGAGCCGACCGCCAAACAAGCCTCCTACTTTTTTTGTGGTATCTGTGACTGGTTTCGTTGTCGAAAAAATGGATTTGTCTTGTGCCTCAGTGTGGAAGCAAATGGATACAAACAGATAGAAAATTAATCCATTAAATTTCATAGGTATGGAACGATGAACGTCCAAAAAAATTTCTCAAAAATAGGAATTTAAATGTATCCCTCGGGGAGTTTGTGTATTTTTGTAACGTTTTTTATCACGAGAAGCTAAATAATCAAATTACACATTGGAAAAGCACGCAAAAATATATGTCGCTGGGCACCGAGGGATGGTCGGTTCTGCCATCGTTCGTTCACTTCAAAAGAATGGATATACGAACTTGGTGGTAAGAACTTCGCAAGAGCTTGATTTACGTAGCCAACAAGCCGTTTCGGACTTTTTTGTAAGTGAAAAACCAGCGTATGTTTTTTTAGCGGCTGCCAAAGTGGGAGGTATCGTGGCAAATAATACGTATCGTGCCGACTTCCTATATGAAAATCTTGCGATACAAAACAATGTT
>JAIXRT010000053.1 GCA_027485075.1 Cytophagaceae bacterium | reverse complement strand
GGAAAAAGCTCTTGGCTGAATAAACAGACTTTGAACTTTTCCTCCGGACTATTTCCCTTCGGACTAACGACTAACGACTAGTGACTATTGACTGTCGACTAGCGACTAGTGACTGACTAGTACTTGAAAACTTTATCTCCCGCCATCACCTCTTGCGTCTTCTCATCAAACGTTACACGCTGTCCCGTGCGATACGCTGCATTTGACATGATGGTTGCGATGGAGTGCTGATATCCAGCTTCGATTGGAGCATTAGGTGTTTTACGAGAACGAACACATTCCATCCAGTTTTTCACGTGGTTGAATGTCAATGAATCACCGCCCGTATCTGCATCAGTAGCTACTTTAGCACCTTCAATTTTCATGGTTGGCAATAAATTCGCCTGCATACCCATCGCTTTCGCCTCACGCTCACGCAAACCTCCATTCGGAGAAATCGTATTGGTATCCAAGTTTAACTCACCTGCATTAGAGTAATAAATCTCTTTCGTTCCACCTGCTGAATTTGAGAAGCGCGATGTGAACTGTACTTGGAATCCTTTATTTCCTTGACCATAATCAAATACCACAGTCATGGTATCTGCATTCACACGGCCATCATTCCATTGGTAAATTCCGCCATTGGCAACAACCGAGTTTGGATGAGATAAGCCTGAAAACCAGTGTACGGTGTCGATTTGGTGTGACATCCATTGCCCTGGAATTCCAGATGAATAAGGCCAGAATAGGCGATACTCTAAATATTTACGTGGGTCAAATTTATCAGCCGGACGGTTCATCAAGAAACGCTTCCAGTCGATATCTGACTCCTTTAAAATGCTTGTTAATTCGGGACGTCTCCAGCGACCCGGTTGGTTTACATTCCACATCAACTCTACCATTTTGATATCGCCGAATTTTCCAGATTTGATAAACTCATCCGCTGCCCAGTAGTTCTCTCCTGAACGACGCTGTGAACCGATTTGAACAATCTTTCCTGATTCCTTTACGGCTTTCAAAACCGCACGGTTGTCTTCCATGGTTTCCGCCAATGGTTTCTCGGTATACGTATCGCAACCGGCTTTCACTGCCTCGATTGTATGCAAAGCATGTTGGAAATCTGCTGTGGAAATAAACACCGCATCAATTCCCTTAGCAGAATATAATTCTTCATTATTGCGATAAGTCTGAATGTTCCCACCCAATTCCTTCTCTAAAAATGCTTTTCCCTCATCACGTCTACGGTTCCAAAGATCCGACAAAGCAACCATTTCAAAGTTCATTCCCTTCGCTAGGGCCTTGAATGGAGGAACATGGGATGCGCGATGGCGATCGGAAAAACCGACACACGCAACACGAACACGATCGTTCGCGCCAATAATCTTACTGTAAGACTTGGGACTGAATGCAAGCGTACCCAATGTCGCTAATGCACCTTTTTGAATAAATGATCTTCTTTCCATGATAAGGTTTAGTTAATTTCTCTGATTTTGATGTTTTTGTAAAACACGGAATCCCCGTGCTCCTGAAATAAAATGGCTCCTTTGTCTTGAGCACCATAACCCGGCCATTTGGCATGTTTGCTATGCGCCACAAGCACGTTGAAAATATTGCTCTTACGCTCATATTCCAATACCTTAAACCCGTTTAACCAATGTTGAACGATGTTATTTGGATAAACAATGATACGCCCTTGATTCCATTCGCCAATCTTCTTGCGGAAACGTGGATCCGGTTTATTGGATGGAATAATGTCATACAAACTAGCTAATGTACGATTGCCCACGGTCCCTAATTTCGCATCGGGGTGCTTGGCATCATCCAATACTTGATATTCTAAACCGATCGCCGACATCCCGGAATTGTACGTTTCGTTCACGAAATACTTAACACCTGAATTAGCTCCTTCAGTTAATTTGAAATCAAAAGTCAACTCAAAGCTACCAAATTGCTCATTCGTCAAAATGTCACCACCGTTACCAGACTCTTTTCCACCCGATGAATTTACGTGTAAGGTTCCATCTTCAACTGTCCATACTGAAGGCGGAGCCGTTGTTTTGAACGCTGAACGGAAACCCGTTAAATCTTTTCCATTGAACAATAATTTAAAGCCAGCCGCTTTTTCCTGCTCAGATAAATTGTTCAACATGTAATTCTCAACAACCGTTTTACCATCAATTGGGCGTGGTTGCATATCTTTTCCTGTTTGAATGCGGATATTTTTCCACATCACTTGCATACCTGGTTTCATCTCGCCATAAATCGCATGCACTTGGAAAGCGATAAATCCTTTGGCCGTCATATCGTCCACTAAGTACGTTACAGGAACTTCATTGATCCACGTACGAATCGTAGTTCCAATCGCCTCAACGCGGTAATGATTCCAAACATCGCCTAAATTAAATGCTTTTTTTGCCTCAGGCTTACCTTCGTTTTGAGATAACCAGCCACGACGTGATTCGTCGTAGATACCGCCTGACCAGCCGCGCGCAGATGGATCGATCTCTGCTTGGTAGCCGTGTACACGACCATTTTGGTATTCAGGAATTGACAAACTTCTAAACTGAACGCCAGAATTCATCTTATTGTCCACCTTTACATCGAATTCCAAGATAAAATCACCGTATTCTTGTTCAGTAGCCATGAAAGAATTGGGTGTATTGGCTACGGTCGTTCCTACCATGACTCCATCTTTCGCTTCATATTTTGCTTGACCATTTAGTTGTTTGAACCCTTTAAAGGTTTTTCCGTCAAATAAATTAGTCCACTTTTGTGCATTCGATTGTAATGAAACGCATAAAAGCGCAGCGCTAAGCGCCATCAGTAATTGTTTTTTCATAGTTCTATTTTGTTGTATCCTAAAGGAACCAATTCGGCGAAATTTACTCATTTATCTTGAAATAATTCTGTTGGCTTATATGCATCTTTCAGGTCAAAAAATACTGAATGCCGAATAGGCGCGATTTCCCACTATTCTATTACTTTTGTAGATTAATTTTTGAGAATGATGCAAAAACAAACGAAAGCCATTCGGATTCAAGCCGAAAGATCCCATAATCGCGAACATTCTGTCCCACTTTATTTAACGTCAAGCTTTACGTTCGATGATGCAGAGGAAGGAAGAGCCATTTTTGCAGAAGAAAAAGCTGGCAATATTTACTCGCGTTACATGAATCCCAATGTGGATGAATTCGTAGCGAAAATGGTGATGCTGGAGAACGCTGAGGATGGATTAGCTTTCTCAACAGGTATGGCAGCCATTTTTGCTTCCATGGCCGGATTACTTAAAGCAGGTGATCACATTGTTGCCTCCAATGCATTGTTCGGTTCTTGCATTCAAATTTTAACGAAGATTACCTCTAAATGGGGGATTGAATGTACATTCGTTCCCGGCGCTGATATAGCTGCTTGGGAGAAAGCCATTCAACCCAATACCAAGTTCTTTTTCTGTGAGTCACCTTCGAATCCAGGTTTGGAACTTATCGATTTACCGGCATTAGCTGAGCTAAAGAAAGGACGCGATATCGTTTTAGCGGTTGACAACTGTTTTGCTACGCCTATTTTACAAACTCCGTTAGACTTAGGTGCCGACTTAGTCATTCATTCGGCCACTAAATACATCGATGGCCAAGGCCGGGTGCTAGGTGGTGTTATCTGTGGAAAGAAAGTTTACCTCGATGAAATTCGTTTCTTTGCACGTCATACGGGTCCATCTCTATCTCCATTTAATGCTTGGATACTTTCCAAAAGTTTAGAATTGTTGGATCTTCGTCTTCAGAAACATTCAGAAAATGCCCAAGCATTGGCTGAAGCTTTAGATGGTCATGAGGCTCTAAATGCTGTAAAATACCCCTTTTTGAAGTCACACCCCCAATATGATTTAGCTAAACGCCAAATGAAATATGGTGGTGGTATCTTAACCATCGATATTAAAGGTGGATTCGAAAAAGTAGTTGCCTTTAGCAAAGCTTTAAAAATAGCTTCTATTTCACCTAATTTAGGAGATTCGCGTACGATCATGACGCATCCTGCATCCACGACGCATGCCAAAATAGCTCCAGAAGATAAAATTTCCCTAGGAATTACCGAGGGTCTAGTTCGAATTGCTGTAGGTCTGGAATCCATCGAGGATCTAAAAGCCGATTTCTTACAAGCCTTAAACGCGATTAAATAATGTTTATCGCGCTTCTCATATGTTTAGCTTTGTTGACAATCAATGTCATCATCGGCGTATATGTCGAGCGTAAACTTTCAGCATTTATTCAGGACCGTTTGGGTCCAATGGAGGTCGGAAAATGGGGATTACTGCAAGTATTTGCAGATCTAATCAAATTAATACAAAAGGAAGATATCGTTCCATCAGCAGCCCAAAAGCGCCTTTTTCTATTAGCGCCATGGATAATCTTTTTATCTATTTTTGGTGCATTTTCCGTCATCCCCCTCAGTTCTGGAACCTGGCTACAAGGCAGTCAAACCGAAATGGGTGTCATGTTATTTATGGGAATTGTTTCCTTAGATACGTTGGGGATTTTATTGGCAGGGTGGACGTCCAACAATAAATATTCGCTTTTGGGTGCAATTCGTTCTGCGGCCCAATTAGTTTCCTTTGAAATTCCACTGGGCTTGACAATTTTATGTGTGGTGATGGTGTCAGGAAGTTTGAATTTGCAGGATGTTGCGGGCCAACAAGGCATTTTTTCGCAGGAAGTTCAGTATTTGTTTGGCATCAAAGCACTGGGAATTGAGGTACAGGGAATCGGGGGGATACTGACATGGAATGTGGTGCGCATGCCATTCTTCTTTATACTATTTATTATTTATTTCATCGCCTCGCTCGCTGAGGCCAATCGAGCCCCTTTTGATATTCCAGAAGCAGAATCCGAACTCGTAGGAGGTTTTCATACGGAATATGCCGGTATGCGTTGGGCCTTATTATTTCTATCGGAGTATGGTATGATGCTTTTGGTGAGCATTTTAGGGGTTATTCTATTCTGGGGTGCTTGGTATTCTCCGTTGCCTAATTTGGGTTCCGTGCGTTTGGCCGACTGGACAAATGGGGTTCCCGGGTCGATTCATGCGACTATACTGGGTTTCTTTTGGCTGATGCTCAAATCCTATGTACTTATCGCGCTGCAAATGTGGATCCGGTGGACACTGCCTCGTTTGCGCGTAGATCAATTCATGCACTTATGTTGGAAGGTGCTCATTCCTTTCACGTTAGCTTTCGTCGCAATATCAGCCTTGTGGTCGCAACTCGGGTGAGAGAAGTCTGATTAATTGTGTATCATTACCGTTTGCTAACTATTTTGTTAATCTATGTATAAAGTATTTACCCGCCTATTGTTGCTGGGTTTGATTGGTGTTTACACGAATCTAAGCGCTCAAGAGTATAATCTTCCTATTTTAAGTGGTCAAGTTATCGATGCACAATCGGGTGATCCTTTGATTGGTGCTGTGATCTCAGTCGACTTTAAAAAGTCAGGTGCGACAACAGATGCTAAAGGTTTCTATAAAATTCCACTTCCTGTAGGTGAATATATTGTTAAAGTGAGCAACGTGGGGTATAATCCCTTTCGCTCAAAAATTTATGTCAAAGGGGACATGGTCCTCAATGTGGAGCTTAATGATGTAACAAAGCAGTTAGAAGAGGTAATTGTTTCTGCCTCAACGAGCAAGAAAGATATCCAAACACCTTCTTTAGGTGTTACTGTCTTAAGTTTAAAAGGGATTAAAAAATTGCCTACCATGATGGGTGAAGTGGACGTTATTCGTAGCCTTCAGTCATTACCGGGTGTTTCTTCCGTAGGTGAAGGCGCTAATGGTTTGAATATTCGTGGTTCCAATGTGGATCAAAATCTAATCTTTATTGACGATACCCCTATTTTTAATCCGACGCACATGTTTGGTTTATTCTCGGTTTTTGCATCGGATGCCATTCGTGATTTGGAATTGTATAAGGGTGGTATTCCATCGCGTTTTGGAGGCAGAACCGCATCTGTGCTTGATATCAAAATGATTGAGCCTAATACGGAAAAGTTTAAAATGCAAGGGGGTATTGGTTTGGTTTCTAATCGAATCATGGCTGAGATTCCTGTTATTAAAGAGAAGCTTTCCGTACTCGTAGCTGGCCGCTTATCTGCCAATGATTTCTTATTCAAATCAGTTGCCCCTGATAATCTAAAAAATATTCGGGCTAACTTCTCAGATATTGCAACCAAGATTTACTTCCGTCCCAATACGAAAAATACGATATCTGTGTCCGCCTACCTGAGTAACGACTATTACCGTGTAGACTCATTATTCAGTATTGAAAACGTGGTGGCGAAACAAACTTCGTTTGATTATGGCCATAAAAATGGTTCCTTTCATTGGAATCATTTTTTTTCGCCGAAGTTAAATATGCTGGTTAGTGCGGCTGTATCCAATTATGTGACTAAAACGTATGCACCAGATTCTGTCAATACGATTGAATTAAACAGTGCTATTTTATATCGCAATGGTTCGATTAGTTTTGATTACCAGCCGGTGGAAAATCACAAATTGAATTTTGGTGTGTCAACTACCCGCTACGATATCAAGCCTGGAACCTTAAATGATGGCATTGTTTCGCGGGTAGCTACCGTAAAATTAGACGATGAGCAATCGATTGAGGCGGCTATTTTTGTTGATGATGAGTGGAAGTTAAATGACAAGTGGACCATTCAGGCAGGTATTCGTTATACTAAATATTGGCGAATTGGTGCGGGTACGGTGAATACGTACGCACCCGATTTTATGCCTTCTGTCAACACGATTATTTCCAAAAAGACTTATGAGCCAGGCGAAGTCATGGCTACATATGGTGGTTTTGAGCCTCGTTTGACAATGAAATATTCATTAGCGGAAAATACGACGATGAAGATGGGCTATAACCGTCAGCAACAATTCTTCCAGTTGTTATCGAATAACACGACGCCATTGCCTACTTCCCGTTGGAAAACGGCTGATTCATTCATTAAGCCACAACGAAGTGATTTTGCAACGATCGGATTCTTTAAAACGTTCAATGAAAATGTCTTTGAGATATCGTTGGAATCGTATTACAGAAACGTACGCAATACCTTGGATTTTGTGTCTGGAGCTAATTTGCAGTTGAACCCGAATATCGAAACGCAATTGATTTCTGGGAAATCGAAAGCCTACGGATTTGAGGTGATGTTACAAAAAAAGAAAGGTGAAAATTCCGGTTGGATTTCGTATACCTATGCCCGTGCTTTCAATCAGATGATAGGCGATTTTCCTGAAATTCAGTCGATCAACCGCGGTGATTGGTTTGCTACCAATTATGATAAGCCCCATTCATTTAATGTGATGTGGAATATTCAGCCTACGACACATCATAGTTTTTCATTTACGTTTGCATATAATACAGGCCGACCGTTTTCTTCGCCTTCTGGAAGTTATGATATTGCTGGAAAGAAATATCCTGTATTTGCTGAGCGAAATAACGATCGTGTTCGCGACTATCATCGCTTAGATTTTTCTTGGACAATCAATAACCCTTCCATGAAGCATGCGCGCTGGGAGGGTAGCTGGGTGTTTACCGTATATAATCTATATGGAAGACAGAACCCGTATTCTGTGTTCTTTAAGTCAACAAAAAATGGTTTGCGGGCGTATGAGCTAAGTGTTTTTGCTTCTCCATTTGTGTCGATGACGTACAACTTTAAATTTTTATAGCCATGCCTATTAAATATATACCCTTATTTTTTGCAGCCTTTTTATTCTCGTGTGTACAGCCTATTGAAAATTTTGTTCAAAAAGATGCAAACTCTTACTTGACCATTGAGGCTGATATCTCAGATGATCCTGAACTGTGTAAAGTGCGCATTACTGGATCTGCCAATCGTATTTTGTCCGTACTCGCGCAGCCGGTAACCAAAGCCGAAGTATATATCATGGATAACAATGGGGTTAAAACGATCTTTAAAGAGGTGACGAATCCGTTGGGAACATATTTACCTCCAGCTGGCTTTAAAGGAAAAGTGGGTGGATCCTATAAGTTATTTGTGCGGACACTCGTGGGGGATCAATATGAAAGTTCGGTAGAAACCATGAAAGCGGTTCCTGAGATTGAAAATACGATTGTTCGGTTTGAAGCATTGGAACAATATGCCAAAGTTGATCCTCGTCGAGCTGGATTTACAGTGTATCTAGATTTTAAGGATTTACCTACCGAGGGAGATTATTACATGTGGAATTGGAGACATTATGAAGAAACGCAGTTTTGTGCCACCTGTACAGACGGCGCTAGATTTGATTTTGTACGTACGCTCGATTGTGTGGCACCACGTTTCCGAAATAATAATATTTTGAATTATCGGTGCGATGGTAATTGCTGGGATATTTCAACAAATAGTGATTTGAATATTTTCGCAGATGTATTGACCAATGGGCAGCGGGTGGTAGGCCGACAAGTCGCGCGGTTGCCTTTTGATGGATATGGTACCTATTATTTCCGTTTAGAGCAGCGTTCGGTGACAAAAAACACCTATAATTTTTACCAATCCTTGATTTCCTCGGTTCAGTCAAGTGGATCTCTGTTTGATGTTCCTGCTGAAACACGTTTTAGTTTAAACATTAAATCAGTAACCAAACCCAATGAGCGCATATTGGGTATTTTTAATGTGTTCTCTGTTCGGAAGCGAATTTTTAACATCGATCGAACGAAAAATATTCCAGATGGGTATACCCCAATTACCTATCCGATTCCAGGTGAGACCTATGCTTGCCCTCCGGGTACAGCTAATTGCCAAGATAAAACACCGTGTGTAGAAGGACCAACGCGAACAAAAATCACTCCAGAAGGTTGGGTGTTCAGATAAAATAGGCCAACTTTGCGCTATGATTGGAGTTCTACTTGTGAATTTGGGTACGCCGGATAATCCGAAAACCCCTGCAGTACGTAAATATCTACGTGAATTTTTAATGGATGGTCGGGTAATCGATTTTCCTTACATCTTTCGTACGATTCTAGTAAATGGAATTATCGCGCCTTTTCGTGCGCCAAAATCCGCTAAGATTTACCAAGAATTGTGGGATGAGCGCGGTTCACCGCTCAAATATTATGGTGAAGATGTCGCTATTGATTTGCAGAATAAACTGGGCGATGCGTACTATGTTCGTTTAGCGATGCGCTATCAGTCTCCAGATATGAAGTCGGCCTTAGCCGACATGCAGTCCAAGAACCTCAAGAAATTAATTGTCATTCCGTTCTTTCCACAGTATGCTTCTGCGACAACAGGATCTGTTTATGAGCGTGTGATGGAATTAATGAAGGACTGGCAAGTGATGCCGGCGCTTTCAATGGTTAGCTATTTTTATGATCATCCTGATTTTGCGAAGTATTTTGCTGCCAAAGCGGCTAACTACCAAAAGGATGTTGATTTCGATTATTATTTATTCTCCTATCATGGAGTTCCTGAGCGTCACATTCGCAAAGGAGATTACACGAAGAATACCTGTGTTTTTGGTACGTGTTGCGAAACCATCACCGAGAAAAATCATGGTTGTTATCGGGCGCAATGCCATGAAACAACCCGTCGGATTGCTGCTGAGATGGGCTTAAAGCCAGGAACATTTAGTACTGCTTTTCAAAGCCGACTAGGTCGTGATCCGTGGTTGCAGCCGTATACGGACGATACCATTAAGAAGCTCGTTGCCGAGGGTAAAAAGAAAATTCTTGCATTCTCACCAGCCTTCGTAGCGGATTGTTTGGAAACTACGATTGAGGTGGGAGAGGAGTACAAAGAATTATTTGAGGAAGCGGGTGGAGAGCATTGGCAATTAGTGGAAAGCCTTAATAATTCCCCGGAATGGGTTGGTATTTTAGAAGACCTGGTTAAAAAATCATAACATGTTGTATTTATTTTTAAGTGTCATTTTCTCTGTGCTTTTGCTGGTGAATTTTAGAGCACACGCGCGTTTTCAGGTGGATACACGCATTGCTATTTTGTTGAACTATCCAGTTTGTTTTTTGACGGCCTACTTTCATCAGCCATCTGCCATACCATTTAATTGGCCTGCTGCATCAGATACAGCCTTGTTAATGGCGATGGGAATTGGGTTTGTGATTACATTTTTACTTTCTGGATTCTCGACACAGAAGAATGGCATGGCGCCTACGTCGCTAGCTAATAATATATCGCTGGTGATTCCGGTACTCATCAATTTATTTATTCTGAAGACGGGTGGTGAAATCACCTGGTCGATTGCAGCGGGATTAGCGTTCTCATTTGCGGCAATTTATTTCTGTAGTCCACAAGTGGATGCTTCAAGTGATTCGAAACCCGTTGTGGCGTTGTTATTAGCGGTTTTTGTAGCTTATGGGCTTACAAATACGCTTTTTAGTTATCTAAACAGCACCTTGACCGCGCAAGTTGGCGGTACACTTCCCTTCATCATGATGTTGTTGATCGGCTCCATGGCTAGTTCTATTATCGTCCTTGTATGGAAGTCGGTGAATGGCACCCTCAATTGGAACCGCAATTCGGTTTTAGCTTCAATCCCGTTGGGCTTACCTAATTTCTTCTCGTTCTATTTCCTTTTGAAGGCATTGGATGCATACCAAAACAATGCGGCAGTGGTATTGACCATGTATAATTTGAGCGTGATTTTATTGAGTGCGATAACCGCGTATGTGTTTTTCAGGGAGCGTTTGACGCGCAAACAATGGCTTGGTTTGGCGGTGGGTTGTGTGGGGATTGCGTTATTGAATGGATTGTAGAGACGCGATACCTCGCGTCTGGAGTTTCTCAGGGTGAATCGGCGTGAAATACGCCTCAAACTTTGGCAATCCTGAAAGGTTTGCCAAAGAAAAAAGACGCGATTATCGCGTCTCTACAAATTTCTCCAACGTCCAGCGTCTAACGTCCAACGTCTAACGTCCAGTGTCCAGCGTCCAACGTCTAAAGCACATTCGCCGTTTGCTCCTTAATCTTCTCTAACTCATCTTTCATGTTCACTACTAAATGCTGAATC
>JAIXRT010000177.1 GCA_027485075.1 Cytophagaceae bacterium | reverse complement strand
GGTAAGAAAATCGGTTTAGTCGGTTACGGAAATATCGGTACCCAAATTTCCGTCATTGCGGAGGCCTTAGGTATGGAGGTTTATTTCTTCGATATCGTAGATAAATTAGCGCTCGGTAATGCGAAAAAATGCAATAGCTTAAAGGAATTATTGTCGACCGTCGATTTCGTGAGTTTACACGTGGATGGACGCAAATCTAATACGGACATCATCGGAAAGCAAGAGTTTTCGTGGATGAAAGACAATGCGATCTTCTTGAACTTATCACGGGGTCACGTAGTCCAAATTCCCGCATTAGTGGAGGCAATTAAATCTGGTAAGATTTGGGGTGCGGCCATCGACGTATTTCCGTATGAGCCAAAAACGAACGATGAGGAATTCATCAATGAATTGCGTGGCTTACCCAATGTCATTTTGACACCACATATTGGTGGAAGTACGGAAGAAGCGCAAGCAAATATCGGGGAGTTTGTACCTTCGAAGTTATTGCAATTCATGAACAATGGTAGTACGTATGGTTCTGTGAATTTCCCAGAATTGCAGTTGCCTCCTTTGGAAAATGCACACCGCTTATTGCATATTCACCACAATGTACCGGGTATTTTGGCTCAGATAAATAATGTATTTGCGAAATACCATGTGAATATCATTGGTCAATATTTGAAAACGACGGAGCAGACGGGTTATGTAATTACGGATGTCGCGAAAGAATATGCGGAGGAAATAGTCAATGAGTTGAAATTGATTGACAATACGATCAAATTCAGAATGTTATATTAATATGAGCACGTTTTTCACACCTGGTCCTGCAGCCTTATTTCCTACCGTTGAGGCACATTATGCAGCGGCATTTCGTCAAAATATTGGATCGATTTCGCATCGTTCGGCGGCATTTCGTAAGATTTACCAGCATGCCGATGAGCAGTTGCGCCAATTATTTGCCTTGCCGAAAGAGACCGCGGTGTTGTTTACAGGATCGGCTACCGAAATTTGGGAGCGAGCGATTATGAATTCCGTGGAGCATGAAAGTTTTCACTTAGTGAACGGTTCGTTTTCAAAGAAGTTTTTTGATTTTTCGCAAGAGCTGCACAAATATGCGCATGCGATGCACAAACCTTTTGGTGAGGGTTTTGATGCGGCAGAAGTGACGGTTCCTGAATATGCGGAGTTGATTTGTTGCACTGCCAATGAAACCAGTTCAGGTGTTCAGATGCGCGCGGCTGAGATACATAAGATTAAGAAGGCCAACAAAGATAAGTTGGTGATGGTGGACATGGTTTCATCCGCTCCGTATCCGAATTTAGATTTCAATTTAGTTGATTCCGCGATGTTTTCGGTGCAAAAAGCGTTTGGAATGCCGGCAGGATTAGGTGTTTGGATTGCGAACGAAAAGATGCTAGCCAAAGCTGAGCGTATGAAACTTCATGGCGAAACGGTGGGAACATACCATTCGTTACCGAGTCTTTGGGAGAATTACAAGAATTTCGAAACACCTGAAACGCCGAATGTGATGGGGATTTATGTGTTGGGGAAAGTGGCTGAGGATTTCAATCGAATTGGGGTCGATGTGATGCGTAAGGAAACGGATCGCAAAGCAAAGGCATTATATGATTTTGCCAAGAAGTCGGACCAATTTGACATTTTTGTAACCAATGAGTCACATCGTTCGGCAACTGTTGTGGTGTTAAACTGCAAGCAGATGGCTGGTGATGTCATTAAACAAGTACAGGCAAAAAGCGATTTTATTTTGGGTGCGGGATATGGAAAAATGAAGGAGACCCAAATACGGATTGCGAATTTTCCTGCAGTAAATTTGGACCAGGTGGAGGCTTTAATAGCTACATTGGGTTCGTTATAAGTTAAACCTACTATGAAAACAGATCAACCCATTCGTTGGGGTATTCTCGCATGCGGAGGCATTGCGCGTAAATTTGCCGACGATCTTACACATGCCAAAAATGGCCATTTAGCCGCTGTTTCCTCTCGGGATATCAAACGGGCGCAGGAATTTGCTTCTCATTATGACTCTAGAGTGAAGGCATTTGGCTCGTATGAAGCCATGCTTTCAAGCGGAGAAATTGATGTGGTTTACATCGCTTCGCCGCATGGTTTGCATTATGAACATACGATGTTGTGTTTGGAGGCGGGTATTCCTGTCTTATGCGAGAAGGCATTTGCCATTAATAGCAAACAGGTTGCAGCGATGATTGCGAAAGCGCGCGAAAAGAAGTTGTTTTTAATGGAGGCATTATGGACGCGTTTTCATCCATCCATTGCCAAATTACAAGAAATTATTGCCTCAGGAGTTATTGGAGAAATCAAACATGTCGTTGCAGATTTTGGCTTTAAGGCCGAATATGATGAGGAGGCACGTTGGTTTAATCCACATCTAACAGGAGGATCCTTGTTGGACATCGGCATTTACCCTTTATTTATTTCGAAGTTATTATTAGGCCAACCGCTTGAAATGAAGGCGACTGGCGTGATGGCACCATCTGGGGTGGATATGAATTGTTCGATTGCGACCAAATATGCATCAGGTGCTACGGCAAGTTTGTTTTCGACGTTTGCTGCACAAACGGATACGACATGCACGGTGTATGGAACGCTTGGTAAAATTTATATGCATCCGCGTTTTCATGAAACAAAGGGAATGACGTTGACGATTTATGGTGGGGAGGAGACGGTGATGGAGACGGAGCGTTTAGGTTGGGGATATAGTTATGAGGCGGATGCCGTGCAAGAAGATTTGCATGCAGGACGTACAGAAAATGCCTGGATGACGCATCAATTTAGTCAGGAATTGATGGGTTTATTAGATGAAATTCGTTCACAAATCGGTTTAACATATCCAAATGAATAAGATACTTTTTGCCTTATTGCTTTTTGTAAGCACCTCATTAGTAGCGCAATATCCGTTTGAAAAGGAAATTGTAGCTTATGAGAAACAAGATTCGTTGGCCATGCCCGCCAAAGGACAAATTCTTTTTATTGGTTCTTCTAGTTTTCGTCTGTGGAAGACTTTTGCCACGGATATGCAAGGACTACCTCCAGCCATTAATCGGGGATTCGGTGGGTCAACCTTAGCAGATGCTTTGTATTATTTTGATCGTATGGTGGCGAAGTATCAGCCGAAATGGGTGATCATGTATGAGGGGGACAATGATTTGGCGAAGGGGAAAACTCCACAGGTGATTGCGGCGGAATACGATGAGTTTAAAGCGCGTTTAGCGAAGCAGGTTCCGGGAGCCAAATTAGTTTTTGTTGCCGCTCGGCCGAGTTTAGCGCGTACAACACTGCTTGAAAAACAGCGCGAATTGAATGGATTAATTAAGGCTAAAGGCGACTATTTCATTGACATGCATTCTCCATTTTTCTTGTCCGATGGAACGTTAATGCAAGATATTTTTGTGGCCGACAAGCTTCATTTGAATGAGAAGGGCTATGTGATTTTTGCGAATCAAATTCGCGCATTTGTGCTAAAATATGTTAAGTAAATT